>JANYER010000141.1 GCA_025359825.1 Granulicella sp. | reverse complement strand
CCCGGAGACGCGGTGCTGGCCTTCGCCATGTCGCCCATGGACATAGGGTGGACGTGGACGTAGGAGAGGTCTTTGCCGTTCAGGAAGACGGCGTGGGCGTTGGCACCGAGGTAGGGGTGGAGGTCGTTGGCGGGTTTGTCGCCTTTGAGGATGTGGACGTCGATCATGTCCATGCCGCCGGCCGAGAGTTTTACCTGGCTGAGGTCGACGGTGTAGGGGCCGATGTTGACCTCGCGGCCGGTGGGAGTGAGGATGATGGGTCGCGGTGCGGTGCTGGTTGCGATGTTGAGATCGAAGCGGAAGACCTGGTGATCGAGGTTGTTGGGTTCGCCGTCGGCGTAGACGTAGTAGAGGCCGGGAGCGGGGAACTGCTGGTCGATCGTGAAGTGTCCGGTGGCGGAGAGGGTGGGGTGGATGTGCATGAAGCGGGTGAAGTCGGAGCTGACGATGACGACGTGGAGCTTCTTGGTCATCTCGACGGCGTAGTTGCGGATGGGTGCGGCGGAGGCGGGCGCGGTCATCCAGAGATCGAGGTGCTGGGTTAAGGGATCTTTGGCAGAGGGGACGGCGCGGAGGTGGCCTTCGGTCTTGGCGGCTCCACCTTGCAGGGAGTATTTGCCGGTGAGGGCGACGGGATCGGCAGCGTGCAGGGTGGTGGTGAGGATGCAAAGAGTGGCGATACAGAGAGATTTTGCTGACGGCATGAGTGATCCCTGGGCGAAGCGAAGCAGTGTCTGGATGGCAACGTTCGGCTTCCGGGCCGACTCAGCTACGATGCTGATTCTAGTTGCTGCGATGGTGGCTCTGTGTGCCTCAGTATTGCAGATTTGCGTGGCGGGCACAAAGATTTTTGGAGAGAGGGTGGATGCAGATGAGTGCATAATTCGCGGTGTTCTGGAACGTGGCGAGAGGAGCGTGGATAAAAAGTTCTTGACACTCAACCGGATTGCCGCCAGAATCTGGGAAACGAAATATTAATTTCCTATAACTGCGTGGCCGCCTTCAGGGTTGAACAGCGTCCACTCATGTTCCGTCTCATCCTTCCTTGTCGAAGACGCAATAGAAGCACCCTTCATGGTCGAAGGTAAGCAGTTGCATTCGTGATGCTGTTGAACGAATGGGACGTTTGGGTCGATTGAGCTTTGAGACCCGCCGACCTGCTTTGATTGCGCTCGTACTACCTGTCACCTACATATCAGACGAAGTTGATGGACCGATTTCGATCCCTCCGCTCTACCTGTCTCTGTCGCCTTGTTGCCGACTAAGCCTGGGTTGCGCTGACGGTGAAGAACCGCCGCACCGTAGCTGTTGGCCAAGATTGCCAGCGCTGGTCCGGGTTCAGCAGTGCCTCTGGAAGCAGACGCAGCTGACGTGATTTTGATTTTGATTCTGATTCTGATTCTGATTCTGACGACGACATCGATATCTGAACTACCTCATGGAGGCCCGACAATGAAAGCTCGCTCATCCCGTCTACACACCTGGTCATTTCTCGCACTGCTGCTGGTCAGCGGTCTGTACTGCGCGCAGGCGCAGACCTCCACGGCGACCGTGGAGGGGGCCGTGAACGATGTGAGCGGCGCTGGAATTCCGAACGCGACGGTGACAGTGAAGAATACCGGCACGGGCTTGACGCGACAGGTCAAGACGGATGAGGGTGGGCGTTACTTCGTGAACTCGCTGCTGCCGGGCGTGTACCAAGTGACGTCCGAGGTGACGAACTTCAATACGAAGGTATTGAAGGACATTACGCTGAATGTCGGTGCAGACGTGAAACTGGACATTGTCATGGCGATTGGTGAGGCGTCGACGGTAGTGGAGGTACAGGGACAGGCGTTGCTAGTGGATACGCAGTCCTCGTCGAATGGCACGATCATCGACAACAAGGCGGTGGTGGAGCTGCCGCTGGCAAACCGGCAATTCTACTCGCTGGCACTGCTCTCTCCCGCGGCGTACCAGCCGGCACAGAACTCGACGCTGGGCTTTCGCGGTGGTATCAACATCGCGGGCGCGTCCGAGATCAGCAACCAGTTCAGTGTGAATGGAACGTTCGACAACGACATGGGTGTTGCGCAACCTTCGTTCCGTCCTTCGGTTGAAGTGATCCAGGAGTTCAAGCTACTGACGGGGGTGTACTCGGCTGAATATGGCCGCATGTCGGGCGGTCAGGTGGCGATCATCACGAAGTCTGGCGGCAACAAGTTCCATGGCTCGGTGTATGAGTTCATCCGCAACCAGGCGACCGACGCGAAGCCATACTTCAACGCTGTGGGTGCAAAGACTCCGGCGTTCCGTCAGAATACGTTTGGCGGCACGGTGGGTGGCCCGATCCTGAAAGACCGTACGTTCTTCTTCTTTGGCTATGAAGGGCAGCGCATTGGTCGTGCCGTAACGGCTAAGGCGACAGTACCGACCTCTGGAATGTTGAATGGCCTTTTCACGACCACTACGACCCTGATCAACCCTTCGACGGGCGTCGCACTGACTCCGACCTCGGTGTCGGGCACTAGCAAGACTTATGACCTGAAGACCGCGACGGACGTCTCGGGCAATGTGTTGTGGAATGGAACGGCCTCAAAGGCAGCGCAGACGATTGCGAACCTTGGCTTTCCCGTGACAGCGGTGACCGGTACGAACAACTACAACTTCAGCGAGACACGCGTCGAGAATATGAACGAAGAATCACTGAAAATCGACCATAAGATCTCAGAGAAGGACTCGGTGAACGGAAGCTGGAACTACTTCCGGGATCCGGCGTTTGAGCCATCCAACTCGCTCTGCTCTTCGTACGTACTGCCGAACTTCGGTTGCTATACGGACCAGCACTCAACGCTCGCGAACGTCGTATACGACCGCATTGTTACCTCCAGCCTGGTGAACGAGGCGCGTGTTGGTTTCCAGCGACTGGTGCAGCCGCGGACGCAGGAGGATAACTCGACGCTTGGCAGTAAGTACGCTGGCTTGCCGGGTAGCCCCTATTTTACGCAGTCGGGCTATGCGAACAACACGGGTCTGCCGAACGTCGTTGTCTCGGGCTATTCAACGATCGGCGGTGCGACCAACTTGCCGCAGGATCGTTGGGATAACCACTACCAGTTCGTGGATGTACTGACTTTCAACCACAAGAACCATACCTTCAAGGCCGGCTATGACTACCTGGCAGCAAATGCGGTGAACATCATCACCAGTTCTGGTCGCGGCGCCTTCAACATCAACGATGCGAATCTGCCAGCTGGGTTGGGTAAGACTGGTGACTCGATGGCCGACTTCTTGTTTGGCTATACCTATACCTCGTCGCTTGGATCATCGGCGCCGACGGTTTACCTGAACTTCCGCAGCCATCATCTGTTTGTGCTGGACGATTGGAAGATCACCCCGTATCTCACATTGAATCTGGGCGTGCGTTGGGAGTTGAATAAGCCGGTGTACTCGTCGCATAACACGATTTCGAACTTCGACCTGGTGTCTCAGACGTTTATCGCTGCGGGTGCGAGCACGTTCAAGGGTCTCTACAACACGGACAAGAACAACTTTGCACCACGCATCGGTTTTGCGCTACAGCCGTTCAAGAAAGATTCGACGGTCATCAAGGGTGCGATGGGCATTTTCTACAACACGCCTCTGCTCTATAACCAGTTCCTGACGAACGGTACGCAGTACCCCTTCCGTTACGTTCCTACGTTTACGGCAGCAGCAGGCAACCTGATCACGCTGGCGAATCCATTCCCGAGCGGAAAGCTCCCTTGCACCAGTCCTTCCCAGACCAACTGCCTGCCGGTTCTACCGGCGCTGAGCATCCAGGCACGCTATGCAACGCCGTACATCACGGAGTGGAGCCTTGGTGTGCAGCAGGCACTGACGAAGCACATCGTGGGCGAGGTTACGTATTTCGGCTCAAAGGGTACGAAACTGCCGCTTTCGATCAACGTGAACCAGATCGCTCCAGCGAATCTGGCTACATCGCTTGGACAGGCTAGCCGTCCCTTTGCGAACTATGCCGGTGTGAGCAGCCAGGACACGCGCTCGAACTCGGCGTTCCATTCCTTGCAGACGAGCGTGAAGCAGAGCTACTCCAACGGTGTGACCTTTACGCTGGCCTATACCTTTGCCAAGTCGATTGATGGTGGCGGCGGTATCGGCAGCGGAAGCAACTCATCGGGTTCTCCGCAGAACATCTACAACCTGCGCGCAGAACGTGGCTTGTCGGACTTCAATGTGAAGAGCCGACTGGTATTCAGCCCAGTGGCTGAACTGCCGTTCGGTAAGGGCAAGCCTTATTTAACGCATGGCATCGGCTCCGTACTGGCCGGTGGTTGGCAGGTATCCGGTATCTTCAGCTATCAGACTGGACGTCCGTTTACGATTACGAACGCAGCCACCAACAACAGCGGCTCGTTCCAGAGTGCCGACCATCCAAACGTGCTCTCGAATCCGAATGCTGGCACTGACTCGGTGACGGGCGCACCGACCCACACCGTTCTAGAGTGGTTTGATACGCACGCATTCGCCCTGGCTTCTGCAAAGACGTTCGGTAGCTCTGGCCGCAACACATTGATTGGACCACGCTTCGCGCAATTGGACTTCACATTGGCTCGCAAGTTCACGATTCATGAAGGAATTGGCGGGCAGTTCCGGGTTGAAGGGTTCAACATGTTCAACCACGAGAATTTTTTCAATCCTCTGACGCAGGGTGTGCAGTACTCGGCAACAAGCACTTCCTTCGGCCAGATTACACAGGCGAACGACAACCGTGAGTTCCAGTTCAGCTTACGGCTGCTGTTCTAAGGCAACTCAGGAGTAGGCCGGTTGCGGCTCTTTACCGTGGCCAGCCTGCTTGCTTCCTTCTCATCTAGTTCATTAGTCTGGTTCGCAGTCTTGGAGTCAGGTAAACGGAGATGTTCTTTAGATTGTAACGGTAAAAGTAACAAAATGATTAAGCAGACCACAATGCGGAGCTGGGGGCTGACGGTGGCCGGGGCTGCGTTCGTTTGTGGATTGCTATTTGCGGGTTGTAAAGGTGGGTCTGTTGGGAGATCGGGCGAGTCTGCGTTAGACCGGTCGGCGCGGGAGTATGTGCGGCTGGCAGTTGCGTTGGGACAGCGGGATGCGGACTCGCTGGACTACTACGCGGGGCCGGAGTCAGCGGTGCGTGAGACTTTGGAGCAGCCTCCTGCGTTGCGTGCGATTCGCGAGGCGGCCGTAGGGTTGCAGGAGCGGGTGAGGCAGGAGCAGCCGATGGCTGCGCAGGACGAGGTGCGGCGCACGTTTTTATTGCAGCAGATCGAATCGATTGTGAGCCGCGTCGATGTGCTGCTGGGCGTTCCGCGCAGCTTTGATGAGGAGACGCGGGCCAGCTTTGGGGTGGTGGTTCCGGCGAGCTACGACCGGGACGAGATCCAGGTCGTGCAGCGGGAGTTGCAGCAATTACTGCCAGGCAAAGGAAATCTTGCAGACCGGTACCAAGCGTTCGATGGCCGCTTCATCATTCCTGCCAAGCTGGTGCCCGCGGTGATGGCGCGGGCGATTGAGGCGTGCCGTGCCGAGACGAGTGCGCATGTTGCACTGCCGTCAGGTGAGAGTACGTCGCTGCAGTTTGTTCGCAACAAGCCGTGGAGTGCGTATAGCTGGTACAAGGGCGGGTACAAGAGTGTGGTGCAGGTGAATCTGGACTTCGCGTTGACAGTGGATCGTGCGATGAATCTTGCGTGTCATGAGGCTTATCCCGGACACCATACGTATAACTCCATACGCGACGCGCAATTAGTGCAGGGTTTGGGACTGAAAGAGTATTCAGTACAGCCGACTTTTAGTCCGCAGTCGATGTTGTCGGAGTCGATTGCGATGCTGGCTTTGGACGTGGCGTTTCCTGAGGCGAAGCGCGTGGTGTTTGAGCGGGACGTGCTATTTCCTCTGGCTGGGCTGAATGGCAAGGATGCTGCGCTGTATCTGCGCGTTGAAGGCCTGGTAGACCGGTTGCACACAGTGGAGCCAGAGATAGCTCGGGAGTATCTGGACGGAAGACTTGAGTTTGAACGGGCCGGGTCAGAGTTGGAACGTGCCGCGCTGATGGCACATCCAGAGGCTGCCCTGTTGTACATGAACGAGTATCGGAGCTATGTGGCGACCTATACGTATGGCCGTGATCTGGTGGCTGAACAGTTACAGGAGCGGTCTGGTGGTGTTGATGAAGCGCGATGGAAGGTATACGCGCAGTGGATGAAGGATGATCCGAAGTTGCGGGGGATGCATCCGGAGGCAGGGACCGCCAGCACAGGTACTCGGATGGGCGGAGGATAGGAAGCAGCAAGCAGGCTCTGCGAGAGTGGAAAGCTCCGGAGCGGCTATATCGAGATTTGCAGTTCAAACCAGTAGTCCAACACAGGAGTGATTCATGCGCATGAAGGTACTATCGTTCGCCCTTATTGGGGTCGTGTCGTTCGGTCTGGGTTGCAAGAGCAAGACAGCCGACAAACCTGTAGCCGACAATAAGCCGAAGCTTGGGATTCGTCCGCATGGGGATGAGACCATCCAGCCAGACATGACGAAGGTGCCTGCGGACCTGGCGAAGGTGTTCGACTACATCGACGCGCATATCGACGAACATGTTGAGAACCTGCAGAAGTGGATTCAGCAGCCGAGCATCTCGAACAGCGGCGAAGGTATTCCTGAGAGCGCCGAGATGGTGAAGGGCTTCTTCGATAAGCTGGGCTGCCAGCAGACTCGCGTGTATGACGTAGGCACGACGGAGTATGGCACGCCGGGCAATCCGGTGGTGTATGCGCACTGCGATGAAGGCGCTCCGAAGACCCTGGTCATCTACTGGCAGTACGACACCATGCCGGTAACGCAGCCGGAGAACTGGGTGGCACCGCCGTTTGAAGGCCGCATTCTGGACGGCAAGACGGCTGGAGTAAACCCGGACTTCAAAAAGGTACTGATCGGCCGCGGCGCGACCAACTCCAAGGGACCGGAGATGGCTGGCCTGAACGCAATCATGTCGATGAAGCAGGTGATGGGCAAGCTGCCGGTCAACCTGATCTTTGTCGCTGAAGGCGATGAAGAGCGTATGGACATTGGTCTTCGCAAGTTCATGAAGGACCACTCCGACCTGTTCAAGGATGGCGATGCGATGTTGGGCGGCGGCGGCTCTGAGGGTTGCGTGTATGTCGAACTGCAGACGAGCGGTGCAGCCTGGGGTCGTGGACCGACGGTGTCGGACATCCATGGCGTGTTCAAGCGCACTACTGACTCGCCTGCATGGCGCCACATCCAGATGCTCTCCACACTTACGTCGAAGGACGGCAACACTCCTTTGATCAAGGGCTGGTATGACAACGTCGTGAAGCCTACGCCGGAGCAGCTTGCCGCTTTGAAGGCGCAGGGCGAGAAGACGGACCTCGCCGTAATGGCGAAGAACGTCGGCGTCACACGGTTCATCGCGGATGACTCTGCGAAGTTCCTCGAGATGGGTCGCTACGGTTCGTCGTTCAACCTGGACGGCATCTGGGGTGGAAATATGTACGCAGGTGGTGCCGGCGCGATTCTGCCAAACAAGATCACCTCGAAGCATGGCTTCCGCTATGTGCCGAACATGAACGGTTTGGACCTGGTGAAGAAGCTCCGTGCGCAACTGGATGCGAACGGCTACAAGGATGTAAAGATGACGCTAATCGGTGATGTTCCGTGGGCGAAGAATCCTTCGCGCGATACGGACATCTCTCATGCCGGAGATGCCGCATCCGCGATGATGGGTCTGCAGGGACGGCCTGAATTCCCGGCTGCGGGTGGCTATTGGCCAGCGTATGTGTTCACCGATCAGGAAGTAGGCGAAAAGGTTGGCAACGTGATGTTGCCCATGGGTGGTGCACGTGCCGGTTCTGGCGGTAGAGCACATGCTGCGAATGAGTACATGGTGATCGAAGGAGCCGGCAAGACGTACGGATATGCCGGTGCCGAGAAGACTGTTGCGGCTGCAATCTACAACTACGCAAAGATCACCACCGTAGCTCCTCGGCCCAAGTCTCACTAGGGTCTTGGGGGCTACGCCTCCACTTTGAATGGTTTTTCGAATCTGTAGTCAATCCAGTCTCAGGAGCTCACGATGCGTTCGAAGGCTGCAATTCTCGTCGTTATAGCTGCTCTTGCAGGCGTTAACGGTTGCGAGAGCAACACTACGAATAAGCTCGATAAGCCGATTGCTGATGGCAAGCCGAAGCTTGGGATTCGCCCGCATGGCGACGAGACACTGCAGCCCGACCTGAGTAAAACTCCTGCTGACCTGCAGAAGGTCTACGCGTACATCGATGAGCATATCGATGACCACGTGGTCAATCTTCAGAAGTGGATTCAGCAACCCAGCATCTCGAACAGCGGCGAAGGTATTCCTGAGAGCGCAGAGATGGTGAAGGGCTTTTTCGATAAGCTCGGATGCCAGCAGACGCGCGTGTATGACGTAGGCATTACGGAGTATGGAACTCCTGGTAATCCGGTGGTGTACGCGAAGTGCGATGAAGGTGCGCCGAAGACTCTGGTTATTTACTGGATGTACGACACGATGCCGGTGACGCAGCCGGAGAACTGGGTGTCGCCACCCTTTGAAGGACGGCTAGTAGATGGAGCGACAGCGGGGCTGAACCCGGCGTACAAGAAGGTACTCATTGGGCGGGGCGCGACCAACTCCAAGGGTCCGCAGATGAGCCAATTAAATGCCTTGATGTCGATGAAGGCGGTACTGGGTAAATTGCCGGTAAACCTGATCTTCGTGGCCGAGGGTGACGAAGAACGAATGGATATTGGGCTGCGCAAGTTTGTGAAGGACCATTCGGAGCTGTTCAAGAGTTCGGATGCGATGCTGATGTTCGGCGTGCAGTCCGATGGTGGTGGTGGTGGGATGATGGGTGGCTCTGAAGGCTGCGTCTATGTAGAACTGACGACCAGCGGCAAGAGTTGGGGGCGCGGGCCGATCCAATCGGACATTCATGGATCGAATAAGCGGTCTGTAGATAGCCCTGCATGGCGACATATCAAGATGCTTTCGTCGCTGGTATCGGACGATGGCAACACTCCGTTGATCAAGGGCTTCTTCGACAATATGGCTCCGCTGAACGAGGGGGAGATCAAGAAGTTGAAGGACTCATCCGGAAAGCTAGACTTGACGGTTGCGGCGAAGAACCTGGGGGTTGGACGGTTTATCTCGGACGATTCGTTCACGATGCTCAAGATGCAGCGATATGGAACGTCGTTCAACCTGGATGGAGTGTGGGGCGGCAATATGTATGCGGGTGGAGCGGGCGCAATCCTGCCGAACAAAATTACGTCGAAACATAACTTCCGCTACATTCCGAATATGAATGGCCTGGACATTGTGAAGAAGTTACGGGCGCAGCTCGACCATAATGGATATAAGGACGTCGAAGTGAAGCTGATCGGCGATGTGCCGTGGTCGAAGATGTCGTATGACTCGGACATTGCGCGGGCCATCACGAAGATGTACACCGACTTTGGAATTGCATTTGCGACGCCTGCGGATGGAGAGTCCATTCTGGGTGGGTACTGGCCTTCGTATCTCTTCTCGAATGGTCTGACGGGCGAGAAGGTCGCTCCGGTGGCGATGCCGATTGCCGGCGGAGCAGCAGGGCATGGCGGCAGAGCACACGCTGCGAACGAGTACTTCATCATTGAAGGTGCGGGAAAGGTCTACGGGATGGCAGGAGCTGAAAAGTCTGTCGCCACCATCGTCTACAACTACGCCAAAGCCGGCGCACAACCCACAAAGAGCCCAAACCAATGACAACAACTCCTGTAATTTCTATCCGTGACCTTACGAAGACCTATGAGATGGGTGAAGTCTCTGTACATGCGCTACGGTCTGTCTCCCTGGACATCAACGCCGGCGAATTTGTAACCGTTGTTGGTCCGTCGGGTTCTGGCAAGTCTACCTTGATGCATATTCTGGGTTGCCTCGACCAACCTACGAGCGGGCAATACTTTTTGGATGGCAAGGACGTCTCACATCTTTCAGATGACGAGATCTCGTCGGTGAGAAATAACAAGATTGGTTTTGTCTTCCAAGGATTCAACCTGCTGACTCGTACGTCTGCGCTGGAGAATGTGGAGTTGCCGTTGCTGTATAGCGCAACTCCCGTCTCGGCCTCGGAGCGTAGAAACAGGGCAATGGCTGCCTTGGCGGCGGTGGGCCTGGAGTCGCGTTATGAGCACCATACGAATCAGCTTTCTGGCGGCCAGCAGCAGCGCGTCGCGATTGCACGGGCGCTGCTGAACAATCCTTCTATCCTGCTGGCCGACGAGCCGACGGGTAATCTTGATAGCCGCACCAGTGTTGAGGTTATGGACATCTTCCAGTCGCTGAAGGAAGAGCGTGGCATTACGATTGTTTTGATTACGCATGAGCTGGAAGTGGCGGCGTATGGGTCGCGCATCATTGCGTTCAAAGATGGTGTGATTGTTCGTGATGAGCTGAACGAGCAGCGGCGTACGGCACGCAGCGAGCTGGCCGAGGTGCCAGTTCCGGTTGAGGAAACGGCGTAAATGGCAATCAAGACGAGCTGGATTATTTCGTTGAAGGCACTGCGGCGCAACAAGCTGCAGACCGCTTTGACGATGGTCGGCATGACGATTGGGGTGGCTACCGTACTGACGATGATTGCGCTTGGATCGGGCGCTCAGGCGGCGATTCAGGACCAGGTGAAAGCGGCCGGGATGAACCTGATTATCGTGAAGGCGGGGAATTATCAGTTGCAGCAGGAACGAGCGCCGGATGATGCGATTGAAAATGGGGCGGTGGGGGGTGCGCCACTGGAGGGTGTCGGGCGGGGTAGGGTGCGGGGGGTGTTGTTCCACCCGGAGGACGACCCGTTCGCGGTGCATGACCATCCTACGTCGCGGCAGCGGCTGGGGGATGCGGAGGCGGGGCTGGGGGCGGCGGCTACGTTGACGATCGCGGATGCGGATGCGATCCGTAAGGTGAGCGGGGTGCAGTATGTGTCGGAGGGGATCCACGAGAACGCCCACGTCAGTTATGGAGGCGAGCGGTGGTTCACGCGGATGCATGGGGATGATGTGTCGATGCCCCGGATCAAGCGTGCGTGGGTGTTTCCGCATGGCGAGTACTTCAGTAGGCGGCAGGAGGCGAATGCGGAACAGGTGGTGGTGTTGGGGAGCATCGTGGCGGAGAAGCTGTTCGGTAAGGACAATCCGGTGGGGAAGACGGTGACGATGTGGGGGCAGCCGTTCCTGGTGACTGGGGTGGTGACGAGCAGTAACTGGATGGTTGCGCCGGCTGCGGGGGATGACGAGTTCGATGCTGTGTATGTGCCGGTGACGACGGTGCAGAAGCTGCTGAACCTCTCCAAGCTGAACGACATTACGATTACGACTGAGTCGACTGGAAATGTGACGCGAGTGTCGAAGGACATTACAGACCTGCTGCGCGGACGGCACCAGATTGCCTTCAAGACGCCGGATGATTTTCAAGTGGTGAGTCAGGCGCGGAAGGCTTTGACGGGTGGGGGGATGCAGGCGGATATGCAGCGGTCGGTGATGGGCAATGCTGCCGGGCTTGAGAAGGTGACTCTGGAGCAGTTGGGTAAGACGCTGGACCAGGCGAGTGCGACGATGTCCGCGCTGCTGGCCTCGATTGCGACGGTGTCGCTGATCGTGGGGGGTATCGGGATTATGAATATTATGCTGCTGAGCGTTACGGAGCGGACGCGGGAGATTGGGATTCGGCGGGCGGTGGGGGCGCGGGCGCAGGATGTGCTGCTGCAGTTCCTGCTGGAGTCGATCACGCTGAGCGTGGTGGGCGGGCTGCTGGGGATTGCGATTGGGGTTGGGGTGTCACTGTTTATCTCGCGGATGTTGCAGTGGTCGACGCAGGTGTCGTTGATGTCGGTAGCGTTTTCGTTTGGGATCTCGGCGGCTGTGGGGATTTTCTTTGGGTACTACCCTGCGAAGCAGGCCTCGCAGGTGCTTCCGATTGCTTCGTTGAAGTACGAGTAAGAGCACACACTTTCTGAATCTGAAGAGACGGGCGGGTAGAGATTATGTTGACGACGAGTTTGAAGATTGCGCAGAAGGCCTTGAAGCGGAACAAGCTGCGGACCGGGTTGGCGGTACTGGGTATGACGATTGGGGTGGCGGCGGTGCTGACGATGTTTGCGCTGGGGACGGGGGCGCAGGAGTCGGTGTCGTCGGACGTGAAGTCGGCGGGGACGACGATGATCTTTGTGCGGTCGGGCAACTTCACCAAGGGGGGTGAGGAGTCGAAGATTCCGACAGGTATGGGGAGCTCGAACTCGCTGGTGGCCGACGATGCGGCGGCGATTGCGAAGATCGATGGCGTGAAGTACGCGTCGGCGAATGTGAAGGACCGGACGTGGGTGGAGACTTCGAACCAGCGTTTCTACACACAGATTATCGGGGCGGATGTGGACTATCCGAAGCAGAATGGATGGGGCTTCGCGAAGGGCCGGTTCTTCAAGAGCAAGGATGTGGAGTCGGCTGAGCCGGTGGTGGCGATCGGGACGACGCTGCGGGACCGTTTGTTTGGCGATGAGAACCCGGTGGGCAAGAATGTTCAACTGCGCGGTAAGTCGTACCGGGTGGTCGGGGTGTTTGAGGCGAAGGACGAGGACCAAGGTGACTTCGCGGTGGTGCCGTACACGGCGGCGCAGAAGATGGTGGGGACGAGCTCGATCCAGATGGTGACGGTGTCGGCGGAGCAGGCTGGGGAGACGACGCGCATCTCGGATGCGATCAAGAAGCTGCTGCGCGAACGGCACCGGTTGGACAAGCCTGCAGTAAAGACGGGTTCGGCGATTGGGCTGGGCGGGTTGCAGGGCGGCAGCATATCGGGTTCGACTCCGGATGACTTTACGGTGAAGACGCAGGCCTCGGAGGCGCTGACGAAGGGGTTGAATACTTCGGTGGCGGCGTTCATCCTGGCGAACATGCCGCAGATGGACCAGACGAACTCGCAGGAGATGGCGGGCACGCTGAGCCGTGCGGGTTCGACGATGACGGCGCTGCTGGCGGCGATTGCAACGATTTCTTTGATCGTGGGTGGCATCGGGATTATGAACATCATGCTGGTGAGCGTGACGGAGCGGACGCGGGAGATCGGGATTCGGCGCGCAATGGGTGCGCGGCAGCGGGACGTGCTGGAGCAGTTCCTGGTGGAGGCGATTTCGCTGAGTGTGTTTGGCGGCGTCTTCGGGATTGTGATCGGGTTTATCGCTTCGTTTGTGATCACGAATGTGCTGCACTGGCCGGCGACGATCTCGATTACCGCGGTTGGGCTGGCGTTTGGGATTGCAGCGGTTACCGGCGTGTTCTTTGGGTTCTATCCGGCGCGACGGGCTTCTTTGCTGAGTCCGATTGATGCTTTGCGGTACGAGTAGGACCGGCTCTGCTGTGGCTTGCAGGTCTGGGAGGATGTAGGGGTCTTCTTTTTCGGTTGGCTCTGGTCCTATGAGTTTGAGGAGTCTTCCTACGACGGTGAGTTCTT
>JANYER010000133.1 GCA_025359825.1 Granulicella sp. | reverse complement strand
CCCGGAGATCTCTGAAATTCGCGGCGTCGACACCGGCGGCGTCCTCGGCTCGCTGATGGCCCGCAAACTCATCACCACCGCAGGCCGCAAGCAGGTCATCGGCCGCCCCATCCTCTACAAGACCACCAAGGACTTCCTCCTCCGTTTCGGCTTGAGAGACATCGCAGAGCTTCCCAGCATCGAAGAGTTTGAGAAGATGGCCGGCGAACTAGCGGACAACGAGCCAATGCAAGAGGAGATGCAGATGTCGGACCACGCCGAGCACCACGCCCCGGAGACCGCCGCCGACCTCGAGCCCGAACGCCACACCCACGCCACCCAGGCCGACGGCAGCCCAGATGCTACGGACGACCCACTCGAAGATCCGTTGGACGACAACCCGGCGGAAGATGAGTTCGACGATATTCGTCCCATCGCCAGCACCATCGCCACCCCCGAAGGTGACAACGAGAATCTTCCGGATGCGCCTTTGGCCCCTGACGCTGAAACGGACCTCGAAACTCCGCTCGGCAGTGCGCCATTCTCCGGAAAGTAAGGAAAAAACCTCAATCGTAGGGCGCTTTGCCGCAACGCGCGACCGCTCTACGGATACAATGGAATTTGCAGGAATCCAATTTGCAGGAATCCAGGCAGTGCCCCGACCGCGATGAGCCGCTCCGCAGTCAGAAAGTTAAAAATCATGCCTCCCAAGTCCTCTACCTCTACGCCCAAACCAGATGCGCCCACTGGCGACCGTCTCCAGAAGATCCTCGCCCAGGCCGGCATCGCCTCCCGCCGCAAGGCCGAGGAGATCATCCTTGAAGGCCGCGTCCAGGTCAACGGAACCACCATTACCACGCTCGGCACCCGGCACGACGCTCTGGTCGACCACATCCGCGTCGACGGCAAGCTCCTCAGCGGCCCCGAACCGCACCGCTACTTCATGCTCAATAAGCCGCGCGGCTACGTCACCACGCTCGACGACCCGCAGCACCGTCCTACCGTCATGGACCTGCTCGCCGAGGCCACCCAGAAGAAGGTCACCGGCTTCCACGGCAAGTTCCCCCGTCTTTATCCCGTCGGCCGCCTGGACTACCTTTCCGAAGGCCTATTGCTCATGACCAACGACGGCGACCTCGCCAACTCACTCTCCAAGGCCTCTGCGGGCGTTGAGAAGTCCTACCTCGTCAAAGTCAGCGGCGTCCCCCCCGCCTCCGGCCTGGAGCAGATCCGCAACGGCATCATGATCGACCGGGGCCGTCTGGACGAGGTCCGTTCCGGCCGTCGCGACCGCATTATCACCTCACCTGCCAAGGTAGAGCTCGTCCGCGGCGGCGACAACCCCTGGTACGAGGTCACGTTGATCGAGGGCCGCAACCGACAGCTTCGCAAGATGTTCGAAGAGATCGGCCACCACGTCGAAAAGATTCGCCGCATCGGCTATGGCGCCCTCCGCCTGGACGTCGCTCCCGGCGAGTTCCGCGAGCTCTCTCCTGGCGAGGTCATGGCCCTCGACCGCGCTGCCAAGGGCAAGAAGGTCGTCCCCAAGGCCAAGCTGCCCGAGTACGCGCAGCTCAAGGCGCCGGTCAAAAAGCGTTCCGCACCACCCCGCCGCACCTTCGCCTCCAGAAGCTCCCCGAGCAGCCGGCGAGAGAGCTAAAGCCCAGCCGACGAGAGAGCTAAAGCCCAGCCGGCGAGAGAGCTAAACAGTCGCAACGATACCGGCCAGAGATCATGATGCGCCTGTGAATTCCTGTTTCACCCCTATCCACGCTCAGCGGACAGCGGTGATTTCCTGCTGGCACAGAAGAGAAAAAGGCTGGACCAGGCAATCGGAAGATAGATCGCAAGGCCACTCTTTTTCATCGCTTTGTCATATACATCACCCCCCTACAACTTATGTGCCAGCACCCCTTGACACCTGTCGTCTGCGAAGCCAAAAATACTCCCGCAATTCACAGACCGCCCGATGACAAACTCAATCGAGGCGCATCCAATGAACTGCAAAGGAGCACCACAGTGGCAATGGAACGAGCAGTATTTGGAGCAGGATGTTTTTGGGGCGTGGAAGCCCGCTTTGGAGAACTCACCGGTGTCATCGACACAGCCGCAGGATACGAAGGCGGCGACCTGGAACACCCGACCTATAAGGAAGTCTGTACTGACCGCACCGGCCATGCGGAAGTCGTAGAAGTTACCTTCGACAACAGCCGTCTCACCTACGAGGCGCTGCTCGACACCTTCTTCACCTTGCACGATCCCACCCAGGTCAACCGTCAAGGGCCTGACTATGGTTCGCAGTACCGCAGCGTGATCTTCCCGCGTTCGGACGCGCAGGCAGCAGAGGCCCGCGCCAAGATCGCCGAACTCA
>JANYER010000108.1 GCA_025359825.1 Granulicella sp. | reverse complement strand
GAAGTCACCTGCACTGTTCGTATCCGAAGTCTCGATGGACTGATCTCGTGTATCAAATACGAAGGTTTTAACGTGATCAGTACCTCGTGGCTGAAACTGCGACTTGCTGTCCAAATAGGTGCCGACGAACCGCCCATCGTGGAACTCTAGGTCAATGATTCCACGAACGTAGCCACGCCCGACCCATGGAACATCCGTGGTCACTCCTGGTGCACGAACATAGCCGGAGTAAGTGTTCAGACTGCCTACTACGTAACCGTTCGGGAGAGTGACGTAGGGGTCAGGGCTGTAGCCGACGCTTTGATGAGCGATGTGATTCGACATAAACGCTTGTAGTATCAAGGCCGCGCCCAGCCATCCTAAAGCTAGAAATGGCGCGGCAGCATTGAATATGCGATAACGTTTGGCAGCATAGATTGAAGTTGGGAAAGAGCGTTTTGCAAACCTAAATAGGTTGATCGAAAGAACGATGCTAACGATCGTGAGAATGAATCCCCACGTTAGGAATGTCATCACAACTGCGAATCCGGCCATGGCAACATTCTACTTCTTGAAACCACGCTGGCTACGCTGACAGCCGTTCTCAACATAAGTAACGGCAAGTCGGCTCATCGAATGCAATTCAAACCCCAATTCGAATTCCTGACCAAACTACAACCCCGTCTCCATAAACACATTCGCCCGCGAGTACGGTGAAGGCTCCGGCGGCAGGTGCTTGAACCCCAGCGCCTCGTACAGATGGATCGCATTCGCCAGCTTGCTGTTGGTCGCCAGCGTTAGCTTCGTCGCTCCCATCGCACGCGCCGTCTCAATCGTCTTCGCCAGAATCCTGCGCCCCACACCCATCCCGCGCAGCTCTTCAAATACTGCCATCTTCGCCACCTCAAACACCCCGGCACTCACCGGAATCAGCGCGCAGCACCCCACCGCCATGCCATCGACAAACGCCATCACAATCTGCCCACCCTGCAGCAGGATGTAGCCCACCGGATCACCCAGCATCTCGTGGTCGTGCTCCTCCATGCCGAAGTACTTCTCGATCCACGCCTCATTCAGGTCTCGAAATGCCTTCGCATCCTGGGGTTGAAACAGCCGCAGCTCCAGCACCCCCACTTGACCTTGCTCCGCCATCGCTTCGCCGCCCATAATCGCTCCAGTTAAACTTGACAAAACCCCACCCCAAAACACCCCCAATTATCTAAAAAAACAGCGCCCTCCGCGCTCTCTGCGTCCGTCTTTAGAGACCCTTACGCAACTACAAGTCCAGACCTATCTCGCCTGAATGGAGGACTTTGCGCAATATTGGGGGGAGGGGCCCCCCCCTACCCCAGAAAAAGCTCTTCCACCTCAAGCCAGTCCTTCACCCGCTTGTACCCAGTCACATCGACATTGTGCGGCGAGCTGTACAAAATTCCCTCACCCTCAAACCGCCTCAACTGCCGCGGATTGTCGTCGATCAAATAGTCCGCCCGAATAATCCCTTTATCTCCGCAATACACAATGTGCGACGCCGGAATAAACGGGAAGTGCTCCCCCAGCCACTTGTACTTGGCTACAAACGAGGTAGGCACCTCCATCGCCGCCGTAGCGATAAACACCTCGTATTTCGATTGAAGGGCCTTCATCACCCGCTGCGACTCCGGCATTACATCCAAGACCGCAAAGAAGTCGTCCGACCGCAGATACTGCTCCAGCGCAGGATGCCTATCCACCGACACCACATCCCACAGCCACTTGCCATGCAGATCGTCCTTCGTAATCTGCTCGTCGTAGTCCCGGTTGTAACGCAGCAGATGCTCGGTCACCGCATCCGCCATCACCTCGTCCATATCGACTGCAATTCTCTTCAAGCCCGACCTCAAACTCACACATCAGTGCTGCAGTAATTCTAGCTGCGTATGTTAGCTCCGCAGGGACCGAATAATCGATGCCCCGATACTCTCCACTGGAACAGTCTTCTTCTGGGGAGCGTCTCGCGCCGGGTCGTAGTACAGCAGCCGGCCACAGCTCTCGCAGGTCATCATCTCATCGTCATGGTCGCGGTCCCGCAGGTCATTCCAACGCTGCGGCCGCACCATCATCTGGCAGGCAGTGCACTTCTGGTTGATGCCCTCGGAGATGGCCGTGCCCTTGCCCTTGGCGATACGGTCGTAGTTGGAGAGTGCCGTCTCCCCCACCTGCGGCCGCAGCGCCGCCCGCTTCTCCTCCAACCCAGCCAGCAGCACCTTGTCCGCCGCAACCGTATCCGCGGCCCTAACCCGCTCCCGTGCCAGGGTCTCCTTAGCCGTCGCCAGCGCCTCATCGGCGAGCGAGCGCTGGGCCTCCAGGGCCTCACTGCGCTCCATGCTCTCCAGCTCCGAGTCCTCCCGCTTGCCGATCTCGCCCTGCGCAAACGCGATCTCGTGCTCGAAGGCTGTCACCATGGCCGTCGTCGTCGCCTGGTCGATCTTCTTGCGGCCCTTCTCGATCTTCATCTGCTGGTCCTTGACGTCAGACTCCAGCCGCCGCCGCAGCGCCTCTTCCTTCGCGATCAGGTCCAGCACGAAGGCGCGTTGTCCCTCTACCGCCTTCAGCTTGGTCTCCAACCCCGCCACCAGTTTCGGCAGCGCCACCAGCTCATCCCGCAGACGCTTCGCCTCCACGTCATGCGTCTGCAACACGATCAGCTTCTCCAGGTCTGGATGCACACTACTCCTCCCGGGCCACACCCGCCTTAGTGCCAACAGGACAGACAGGCCACCCACCTAGCCTACTGCAACCCGACCCGATGCACCCCACACGCCCCCACCAATGCTCAGTTCGACTCCCTCAACCTCTGGTTCTTCAGAAGCAGATCGGCCACCAGCCGCGTCAGCCTATGGTTCTCCACCTCCAGCTCAAAGATCCGCATCCCCTCAGGCCCCACCTGCGTCTCACCCTCTTCCACCGCGCCTCTGCGCCTGGAGGCGCGGGCAGCGCAGGCATTTTCTGCCGACTGCGCTGCCCCCTCCAGTTGTCCGTCCTTGCCATCAACCCACTTCATCATGCCGCACCTCGTCTCCTGCACCGCAGTTGTCCTTGTCGGTATCGGTGTTAGCTCACCGGCTCCGCGCGCTCCGGACGGCACCATCCCCGCCGCCCCTTCATCCCGGCCATGAACTTTTCACGCTCTTCAGGGCTCATCCCCTCCCAGCGGGCCTTCATGCCCATCTTCCACTCCCGTCCCCGTCCGCCATGCCCACCGCGATGGAAGCCGCCGAACAGAATCTTGCTTAGAAGGAATAGGCCCAGTGCCTTCCAGAACGTGATCAACGGCAGGCCAAACAGCTCTGGCATCAGCCAGTTCCACAAATGCTGCACGACAAAACCGAACACAACCGTTGCTGCAACCACAAACGTCAGAATCTTTAACGCCTTGAATACTCGAAAACCATTCATCGCACATCTCCTTGGCAACTCGAACAGCTCACAAAACCTAACTCGCGCTACGAACTCGTCTGAACATTCCTTCTGCGCTACATGTCCTCATACACTCCCTTCAAACGCTCCCGCAGCGACAGCACTGCGTACCGTTTGCGCGAGAGCAGCGTATTCACGCTCACGCCACTCTCTTCCTCCAGCTCCTTGAAGCTCCGTCCCATGACCTCGTGCTGGACAAATACCCAGCTCTGCTCTGGCGGGAGTTCTTCCAACGTCTCGAGGAGGACCCCGCGGGCAAACGCCGCATCGGGCCCTTCATCCGGAGACGGCAACATGTCCTCCAGCGTCAGCTCGTCGCCGTCCTCTGCTACGTGGAGAACATCGCCCAGCAGCTCTGGCCGCTTTTTGCGGAACAGGTCGGTGATACGGTTCCGGGCTACCCGAAAGAGCCATGCGCTTACCTGCTCCACCGGCCTTAGTAGCCGATAGCTCTCAATCAGTTCGTAGAACACGTCCTGCAGCACGTCTTCGGCCTCGCCCGCATCGCCAACGCGTCGCCGGATGAAGTTGCGCAGCCGCGAGGCGTCCTTCGCCATCGCCTCCGAGATCAACTCGTCCTGCTCGCCGACTGTCAACGCGTGCCCGTCCATTCCGTGCCTTCATTCTGAACTGAGGCCGCGTACCTGGGGCAAAATAGACCCTGATACCGTACCGGCCATTGCAGTTCTACAAAGGAAGACGGCTGAAGCTCGAAAATATTGTAGGAATTGGAAAATCTCTCAAAAATATTGAACAGGTACCCTCAAAGGTGGACCTAAATCGTGGTGTTCAGACCGCTTAGAGGCCATAATTCCCTGAATCCCACCCCTCCCCACTAGAATCAAACAAACTCATGGCTACTGCGGCACTTCAATTGGATAGCACCAACGCTCCCGGTACGTCTGTGGTCGAGAAGCCCTGGCGGCCTCGTATCAACCCGTGGATCGTGGCCATGACCGTCACTTTGGCCACTTTTATGGAGGTGCTGGACTCCTCCATCGCCAACGTCGCCCTGCCCCACATCGCCGGCGGACTGGGCGCCACCCAGGATGAAGCCACGTGGGTCCTTACCTCTTACCTGGTCGCCAACGCTGTGATCCTTCCGGCGGGCGCGTATATGACCACCTTCATCGGGCGCAAGAAGTTCTACATGATCTGCGTCGCGCTGTTCGGAATCAGCTCCGCCCTGTGCGGACTCGCACCGTCGCTCCCCATTCTGGTGTTCTGCCGCATCCTGCAGGGCGTTGGTGGTGGCGGCCTCGCGCCATCCGAACAAGCCATCCTTGCCGATACCTTTCCGCCGGAGAAACGAGGGCAGGCCTTCGCCATGTACGGCCTGGCGGTCGTCGTCGCGCCTGCCATTGGCCCCACCCTGGGCGGCTATATTACGGACAACTTCGATTGGCGATGGATCTTCTTTCTTAATGTCCCCATCTGTCTTGTCTCGCTCTTCCTCACCAGTCGAATCGTGGAAGACCCGCCTTACGTTCAGAAGCAGGTCGCAGAGTCGAAGAAAGGTGGCATCAAGCTCGACTTCCTTGGCTTTGGTCTGCTCGGCCTCACCTTCGGCTCCCTGGAGTTCATTCTTGATAAGGGCCAGGAAGATGACTGGTTCGCCTCGAAGCTGATCACTTTTTTCGTCGCCACCATGGTTATCGCCTTCTTCACCATGATCTGGTGGGAGCTGAGACAGCTTAAAGTTGGCAATCGCCCGATCGTCAATCTCACGCTCTTCAAGCGACGCAACTTTGCTATCAGCTTCGTTCTGATGTTTGTCTTGGGCTTCTCGCTCTACGGAACGACAATTCTGATCCCCCAGTTTGTGCAGACACTGCTTGGATATACTGCGGAGCTGGCTGGCCTGGTGCTCTCTCCTGCAGGTCTCATGATGATGGCCATGATGCCCATCGTGGGCTTCCTGGTCGGCAAGGTGGACCCGCGCAAGCTGATCGCCTTCGGCTTCCTGCTGCTTACCTCCTCCCTGTTCAAGATGCACACCCTCAACCTGGGCGTGAGCTACGGATACCTGGTCTTCGTCCGCTGCTTCCAGGCCTCCGGGCTGGCGTTCCTCTTCATCCCCATCAACACCATCGCGTACATCGGGGTGAAGCAGTCGGAGAATAACGACGTCTCCGGCCTTACGAACCTCGCCCGCAACATCGGTGGTTCCTGCGGAACCGCGTTCGTCGCGACCATGCTCACACGCCGCAGCGCCGCACATGAGACCAACATGGTCCGCAACCTCACCAGCGCCAACCAGGCCTTCGTAAACCAGGTCGGCAAGTTGAAGGGAGTCTTCGGAGGCGGCGGGTCCGGCAGCAACAACACCCTCACCGGTCCCGGAGCCCACACCGCCCAGGCGTATATCTACAACCAGTTGCACCGTCAGGCGGGAATGCTTGCCTACCTGGACATCATCCTGTATCTCGCTATCTTCTGCGCCTGCATGCTGCCATTGCTGTTCTTTATCCCACGTCCACCCAAGCACGTCGATGCCTCCGCCGGACACTAGAATTTCTTTAAGCTTTGCGAAGTGCCAGTACTAAGTAAGGCCCAGCTCACGAGTTGGGCCTTTCCTTTTTGACCATGATGTTAGATTTTAGGGACACAAACGAGCGCCCTAACGTCTCCACCCAACTCATGTTACGAGCAAGATCGCCGATAGAGTGAGTAGGTGTTGTCGTTTGCATTCGTCCGTCGTCGCTGTTGCTGCAAGGGATTCGGTCAGCGCAGTTCTTTCTTGTGCCCTCGTTGCGTACTTTATGGGTCTGGATTTGAAGAGTTTCATCAGGACATTCCGGTTTGGCTGGTTACGCTGCGCGCTACGCGGTGGGATGGTGTTGGGATTTGTACTGGGTGCTGTCAGCTGGAGCCAGCCGGCTGCCGATGCACCTGCGGTCCGGGCACAGCGATTCTTGCGGGGACGCAAGGTCGCGGGAAGTGGCTCGGCCTCAGCCGGGCAGGCGATAGCGGCAGCCAGAGTGACCCATGCTGGGCTGGTCTCGCAGACGAACGCGGGTGGTGCGCCAGGAGTGAGTGCGCGGGCAGTGGGGGCAAAGGTCTCTGCGTTGAACGCGAGCTGGCAGGCGGTGGGACCGATGGAGGTGGCTTCAAGCGCCTATGGGTTCGTGAGTGGCCGCGTGACGGCGATTGCAGTCAATCCGGCGGATACAACCGGCAACACTGTCTACGTGGGAACTACAGGCGGGGGCGTTTGGAAGAGTGCGAATGCGATGGGTGCAGCGGGCAGCGTGAGCTTTACGCCGCTGACAGATACGCTCCCAGTCTTCAGCTTGAGCGGTGGGGCTACTGCGGTGGCTTCGCTAAGTATTGGTGCATTGAGCATGCAGGGTGGGGTTCTACTAGCGGGGACGGGTGACCCGAACGATGCCACGGATTCGTACTATGGCTCTGGACTTCTGCGGTCGGTCGATGGCGGAGCGACGTGGACGTTAGTGCAGGGATCGCGAGATGGCGTGGCGGGAAACCATTCGTGGGTGGGGTTAGGATTTGCGGGGTTTGCGTGGAGTGGCGCTTCGCCGGGGCTGGTGGTGGCGGCGGTATCGTCTGCCGCTGAGGCGGCTGTGGTGAACGGGGCGGATGCGGCCAATAGTGTGCGGGGGTTGTACTACTCCAACGACGCCGGTGTGACCTGGCAGACGAGCGTAGTGATGGATGGGAGCCAGTTGGTGCAGGGGCCGGGCATCGGCGGTGCGGGTGGAAATGCAGCGACGGCGGTAGTCTGGAATCCGATACGGCGACGGTTCTATGCGGCGTTGCGCTACCACGGCTACTACGAATCGGGTGATGGTGTGAACTGGACGCGCCTGGCGTCGCAGCCGGGTGCTGGATTGAGTGGTGTGGGGTGTACAGCCAATCCGCAGATTGCAGATCAACTGAGTTGTCCGATCTTTCGTGGAGCGCTAGCGGTGCAGTCGGTGACGGGAGACCTGTTTGCGCTGACAGTGGATCGGAACAATGTTGACCAGGGGCTTTGGCAGGATGTGTGTGCCAGCACCGGGAGTGCATGTGCCGGTGCGGTAACGTTCGGACGGCGGCTGGGCGGTGCGGCGCTTGATGTGGGCGGGGTGGCGGGTGCGATTACGCAGGGGGATTACAACCTGACGTTGGCAGCAATGCCGGTGGTAACGGGTGGCGTGGTGGATACGAGTCTCTATGTGGGGACGGTAGATCTATATAAGTGCTCGGTGGGCGCGGGCTGTGCGCTGCGGAATACGACCAATGCGGTGAATGGATGCGGTGCTGCGGCGAAGGTGGCTCCGGCGCAACATGCGATTGGGCTGTCGGGTGCGGCGATCTTTCTGGGCAACGACGGTGGGGTTTGGCGATCGTTGGATGGGGTGAATGAGCAGGCGGCAGTATGCAGCTCGGATGATGCGACACACTTTGAGAATCTGAATGGCGGGTTGGGATCGCTGGCTGAGGTGGTGCGCTTTGCACAGCATCCTACTGATATGGCGACACTGCTGGTTGGGTTGGGGGCGAATGGGTCTGCGGGTGCGAGCGGTGGCAGCAGCGAGTGGCGGCAGCTGTCGGCGGGTGAAGGTCCTGGGGTGGCGATTGACCAGGGGAATCCGGCGAACTGGTATGTCTCCACGGCGGCGGGTGTGAGTGTGAAGGCCTGTGGCAACGGCGCGGGCTGCGGGGCCGCAGACTTTGCCGGTGCGGCGACGATCGGTGCGGCGCAGGTAAGTGGCGATGCGGCGCTGGTCGATGTGGCCTGGATGCTGGACCCGGCGGTACCGGCAGAGATGCTGGTGGGGACGTGCCGAGTGTGGCGTGGCCCGGCGGGAAGCGGTACAGCGTGGTCCAGTAGCAACGCCATCAGTCGTGGGTTCAATGGGATCAATGGAGTGTGTGGGGCGACAAGTCCGCAGGTGCGGGCTCTGGGTGCGGGTGGTGCGACTAGCGCTGCGGTGAGTGCGCAGAATGCTGGCGCGCAGGTTTTGTATGCGGGCATGGCGGGGACTTTGGACGGAGGGGGTGCGGGCGCTGGCTCGGTGGCGGGTCATGTATTCACGACTGTGGCAGGTGGTACTGCGAGCCCCAGCACATCGTGGACGGATGTGGGGCTTTCGCTGGTAGGGAACGATGCGGCGAATGCGGGACGATTCAATCCCGGCGGCTTCGATGTGTCTTCGGTGGCGGTGGATGGGCATGATGCTACGGGCAAGACGGTGTATGTGACGGTGATGGGCTTCTCCGGCAACGGAGAGAGCGTGCCGCATGTGTATCGCTCGGTGGATGGTGGCGGACATTGGACGAATGTGAGCAGCAACCTGCCGAACGCTCCGGCGAACAGCGTGGTGGTGGATCCGAATGATGCGAATACGGTGTACGTGGGGTTGGATACGGGTGTGTATGTAACGACACAGGTTGCAAATTGTGCCACTACGAACTGCTGGAGTGTCTATGGGGTAGGGCTGCCGAACTCTCCGGTGATGGAGCTGGCTGCGGCGGCCGGGATGGCGACCGGCGATGGACGGACGGGAGAGCTGCGGGTGGGGACGTACGGCCGTGGCATCTGGCAGATTCCATTGCTGACTGCTGCTTCTCCAGCTGCGCCGGGCATGAGCGTAGCGCCAGGAGCACTGGTGTTTGGAGTACAGGCTGTGGGGACGAGCAGCGCGGCCCAGACCATGACGGTAACGAATTCAGGAAATGCTCCGCTGGTAGTGAGTCAGGTGGTGGCAACGGGCGACTTTCACATCACGGACACGTGCGTGGGCACTGCGGTGGCGGCAGGTGCGACGTGCACGGTGACGGTGACTTTCTTGCCGAGCTCGACCGGTGCTCGTAGCGGGGTTCTGACGGTGTACGGGAATGTTGCGGGTGGGCAGGCTGCGGCGAATCTATCCGGGACGGCTGTGGCGGGTGCTGCAATTGTGCTGAATCCGGTTACGATTATCTTTTCTGCGACGACGGTTGGCGCAACTAGTGTAGCAACAAACATTACGATTTCGAATACTGGTGGAGTTGCTGTGGGCCTGGGTTCGATCGCTGCAAGCGGAGATTTTGCGGTTGCGGCGAATACCTGCGGGAACTCACTGGCGGCTGGCGTTGGTTGTACGGTGGCGGTGGTGTTCAGGCCGACGGTCGCTGCAATGCGGAGCGGGGTGCTGACGGTCGCAGATGACCTGGGCCCGCAGACAGTGGCGCTGAGTGGCACCGGAACTTCGCCCGCGACGGATGGGCTATCGCCGGGGAGTTTAAGCTTTGCGGTGCAGCAGGTGAATACGGTAAGTGCGGCGCAGCAGGTGACGTTGACGAACCTGGGAGATGTGGCGCTGACGCTGATCGGCGCGCAGGTGACGTCCGGAGACTTTACGGTGGTGAACGGGTGCGGCAACAGCTTGAATGCGCACTCAAGCTGTTCGATGAGCGTGGCATTTGTCCCGAAGAGCGTGGGTGCGGGAGCAGGCGCACTAACGGTGAACGATCAGTTCCGATCGCAGACGGTAGTGCTGAACGGGACGGGCGTTGCGCCTCCGGGAGTGTCGTTGTCTCCGGTTGCGACGTTGACGTTTGGGAGCGTGGCGGTAGGGAGTGTCTCTGCAGCGCAGGTAGTGACGTTGACGAATAATGGCGGTCTACCCTTGAGTCTTTTCGGAGTGGTGGTGGCTGGGGATTTTGTGCTGGGTTCGGGTGGTACATGCAGCGGAGTAGTGGCGGTGGGTGCGACGTGCGTGGTGCCGGTGAGCTTTACGCCCACTGCGGGTGGAACGAGAAATGGCACCGTAACGGTTACAGATAATGCACTGAACTCTCCACAGGTGATTGCACTGACGGGGAATGGAGTGGATTTCTCTTTGGCGGCCAATGGAGCGACGAGTGCTACGATAACGAGCGGTAAGAGCGCGGTGTTTCCTCTGCTGTTGAGCTCTGCGGCGGGGGTTCCAGGGTCGGCGGTATTGAGCTGTGCTGGAGTTCCAGCAAATGCGACGTGCGTGGTTTCTCCCGGAACGGTGGCGCTGGGCGGGACGACCACGGTATTGGTGACGGTCAGCACGGGTGTGGTTCCGGTGTATCGCAGCGGTGCGGCGTGGTTGAGTTGCCTGGTAGGGCTTGGTCTGCTGGTACGGCGGAGGCGGTTGCTGGGGTTAGTGGTGCTTGGTCTTCTGGTGGGATGTGGGTCGGGACGCAAGATTCCGGCCGACGGCAGTGGGACCGGCACGGGTGCTCCGGTCACTCCTGCGGGGACTTATAACGTGGTGGTTTCGGCAACCAGTGTGGGGCTAGTGCGGACGGTAGCGTTGACTGTAGTGGTGCAGTGAGCGGCCACTGTTAGAGACGTAGCCGCAATACTTTCCCGATTGGTGATTCGTTTTAGATTTACAGGTTGCGCCCGGCTGCTGCTGCGGAGGCCCATGCCCATTGGAAGTTATAGCCTCCGAGCCATCCGGTGACGTCGACGACCTCTCCGATGAAGTAGAGGTTGGGGACGCGTTTGGATTGCAGGGTGCGCGCATCGAGCTCGTCGGTATCGACGCCTCCAGCGGTGACTTCGGCCTTGTCGTAGCCTTCAGTGGTGGCAGGGGTCAAGGTCCAGGCGTGGAGGTTCTGCTCGAATGCTGCGATGCCGGCGTTGGTCCAGTTTTCGGGGGGATGAACATTGAGCCAGCGCTCGGCCATGCGTGCCGGAAGGATGGTGCGGAGGAGGTCGTAGGCGGCGTTGAGGTCGCGGCGAGGCAGTGCGCGGACAGGAGCGAAGACCTGGGCGCGGGCGGAGGACTGGACGGGTGCGTGCGATACCAGCATCGGTTCCATCACGTTGAGTCCGGGAGCGAGGTCGAGCTGAATCGGTGTATCGGGCTGCCAGTATGAGGAGGCCTGGAGGATGGCTGGGCCACTGAGGCCGCGATGGGTGATGAGGATCTTTTCGCGGAAGACGGGCTTGAGTTTCGCGGGTGTATTGCGGGCGCTGCCAGAGGCTTTCTTCTGGCTGGCTGCAACTGCGTCCGGCGCAGTGGCGATGGCGTCTGCAGAGAGGCCGCTGAGATCACACCAATCCTGCTGGTCCTGCTGGCAGAAGACGAGCGGTACGAGGCCGGGCCGGGTGGGGACGATGGCGACGCCAAATTGTGTAGCGATCTGGTAGCCGAGTCCGGTAGCACCCATCTTGGGGATGGAGAGTCCGCCGGTGGCCACGACGACGGAGGTGGAGTGGAAGATGCCGGCGGAGGTCTCGACGCGGAAGTTGGAGTCGCGTGTTACGGAGACGATCTTGGTGCCGAGCAGCGTCGTTACGTTTGCTTGAGCAGCTTCGCGTTCGAGCATGGTGACGATGTCGTGGGCGGAGTGGTCGCAGAAGAGTTGGCCGAGGGTCTTCTCGTGGTACGGGATGGAATGCTGCTCGACGAGTGCGATGAAGTCGGCAGGAGTGAAACGGGAGAGGGCAGACTTGGCGAAGTGAGGGTTGGCGGAGAGGAAGTTCTCTGGCCGGGTATGGATGTTGGTGAAGTTGCAGCGGCCGCCGCCGGAGATGAGGATCTTCTTGCCGGCTTTGTCGGCGTGGTCGATGAGGAGTACGCGGCGGTTGCGGCGGCCGGCCTCGATGGCGCAGTAGAGTCCGGCAGCGCCTGCGCCGAGGATGATAGCGTCGTAGGGAGTTTCAACTGGGTGCATGGGTTCCTAAACAGAGGTAACGAGAATGGGTGAACGAAGTTCGTGGGATGGTTGTGGATGGGCCGTGCAGGTGGGTGATTTGCTGTTTGGCTTTGTTAGTGAAATTCTTTTGTGTTTGTCAATCCCCTTTTAGGTTCTCATGTTTGGAATGGAACAGGGGTAGGCTGTGTGGAGAGCTCGTTACGAAACGTGAGATAGAGTGTGTGCCGCGGGAGCTGGCGGCGCCAATGGAACGTGAGAACGATACAGGCCGAAGCCCGGGGTTCTATGCAAATTGAAACGATGAAGCCGATTACGACGCGTGGTTATAGAGTTGCTGCAGGTCTGGCTGTGAGGGCGTGCCTGATGGGGGCGCTTGGGGCTGGGCTAGCGCTGGGTGTGGCCGGTTGCGGAGTGACGCCTGCCGGGTTGATCCCGGTGGAGGGGCAGAGTTTTAGCGGGAGTGTACATGGCGGCCTGCAGCCGGTAAGTGGTGCAACGATTCAGTTGTTTGCGCCGGGGACGAACGGCTATGGGACGGCTGCAATCCCTTTGCTGAACCGGACGGTGGTATCGGACGCCGGTGGGGGCTTCAGCATTACCGGAGCCTATACGTGTCCGTCGGCTTCGACGCCGATCTACATGGTCGTGACGGGCGGGAATCCAGGGTTGGCTGCGGGTACGAACAATACCGCGCTGGCACTGATGAGCTCTTTGGGGCAGTGCGGAACGCTGGGGCCGCATACATTTCTAACCGTGAATGAGCTGACAACGGTAGCGGCAGTATGGGCGCTGACTCCATTTATGGTGGACGCGACGCATATCGGAACCAGTCCAACAAATGTGCAGGGCCTGCTGAATGCGTTTGCGATTGCGAATGATCTGGTTGGAGTTTCCTCTGGACGTTCTCCCGGCAATGCACCCGCGGTTGCGACCGTTCCGACAGCGGAGATCAATACGCTGGCGGACATCCTGTCGTCGTGCGTGAACTCGAGCGGAAGCACGGTATCTACCTCGTCGTGCGGGCGTCTGTTTACTGCCGCCACTCCGGCGGGCGGCTTTGCCCCTACTGACACTTTGCAGGCGGCGCTGGATATCAGCCGAAACCCGGGACACAACGCTGGGAGCATCTTTACCTCCTACTCGTCAACGAGCCCGTACCAGCCCACGCTTGGGGTCGCTCCGACGGACTGGACAATCTCGATTAATTACTCGGCTGCCGTGTTGAAGACTCCGAATGATCTGGCGATCGACTCCCAAGGTAACGCATGGGTGGTGGCATCGCCGGGTAGCTCCAGCAGCACGGTGAGCGTGCTGAACTGGAATGGTATTCAGGGCAGCTATCCGCAGGCGGGTGCGAACTACGGACACCTTGCGCTGGACCCGTACGACGATCCCTGGCTGACGAGCACCCTGGCCTCGAATGTTCTGGAGTTGACCAACTCCGGTACACGCGCGTCCAACAACCCGTTTACTAGCGGTGGAATTCAAGGCCCCGGCCCGTTGGCCTTCGATGGCAATGGTAATGTCTGGGTAGCCAACAATGGCGCTACAGTAAGCAAGCTGAGCGCGAACGGAGCCGGGCTTTCGCCTTCGACCGGCTATGCGACCGGCGGGGTGAGCGGAGCCTCGGCGATTGCGCTGGACACATACGGCAATGCCTGGGTGGCCGATAGCGGCGGCAACGACGTCACGGTGCTGAGCAATAACGGCGTACCGATCCCTGGCTCGCCCTACATCGGTGGTGGCCTGGATGGACCGTATGCGCTGGCGATCGATTCCACCGGCGGCGCGTGGGTGGCGAACCGCACAGGCAGCAGCCTAAGCCGGTTTTCGAACTCGGGTGCGGCAATTCCTGGCAGTCCGTTCTACGGCGGCGGGTTGAGCTCGCCCATTGGATTGGCGCTGGATGGGCTGGGCAATGTGTGGCTGGTGAACTCGGGCAGCAACAGCGTCTCGCAGTTCTTGAGCTCCGGGCGTCCGCAGTCGGGCGCAGGCGGATATGGCAGCTCGACGCTGCTGAATCCTTTCCGGCTGGCGATCGACCGGTCGGGTAGCGTGTGGGTGGCGAATCTGGGGAGCAGCTCTCCGAATACGGGTTCGATCACGCAGATTGTCGGTGTGGCCGCTCCGGTGGTGACCCCGCAGTCTCTTGCGATCCAGAACAACGCTTTGAATCAGCGACCATAAAACCATCAATAGGATGGTTGGGTTGCCGGTGCCGGGTGTGCGACCATAAGGGATGTTGCATACAAGAGTAGATCGTGGTGGGCCTCGGGTGGGCGAGGCGCAGGAGTTTGGGCCAGCGGCGGCTGTGACGCGACGTGCTGCAGACCGGCTGCGGGCTGGCCATCTGTGGGTCTACCGATCCGACGTAGAGGTGTTTGTACCGCATACGGGCAGCACCGGGATTGCCCCGGGTTCGCTGGTAACGGTGATGGATGGACGCGGCATGCCGCTGGGAACAGCCATCTACAGTGATACCTCCCAGATTGCGCTGCGGCTGATTTCAGCAAAAGCAGGAGTGACGCGAGCTGACTATCTAGCCGAGGTGCGAGTGCGGGTCGGCGCAGCTCTGGATCTGCGGGCTGAACTGGCACCAGAGTCTGCTGACAATAATGCCTGCCGGCTGATTTTTTCTGAGGCAGACAATCTGCCGGGTGTCGTGGCAGACCGTTACAACGATTTGGTGGTGCTACAGCTACTCACCCAGGGGACGGCGCAGCAGGACGTGCGCGAAGTTTTGGCCGAGGTGTTCGCAGAGCGGTTGGGGGCTGGCGTAACTCTTTGGGAGAGGCCGGATGCCCGGATGCGCGAACTGGAGCATCTGGACGCGCCTAAGGGCGGCCCGCTGTTTGGCGATGCTGAAAAGACGGCGACGGTCTTTTCCATCAACGGGCTTCAATTCAATTTCGACGCAGGATCCGGGCAGAAGACCGGAGCGTTTCTTGACCAGCGGTTAAACTACGCTGCCGCTGCTCGCTATGCGAAGGGCGCTGGGTTAGATGTTTGTACTTATCAGGGCGGCTTTGCGCTTCATCTGGCTCAGACGTGCGACCGTATGACGGGTGTGGATGCGAGTCGCGGGGCGTTGGAGGTAGCGGACCGGAACGCTGAGCTGAATCCAAATCTACGGGCTGAGGTGGACTGGATTGAGGCAGATGCGTTTGAGTTGTTGCGTGAGTTTGAAACCTCAGGGCAGCGCTTCGACACCATCGTGCTGGATCCCCCAGCATTTGCCAAGAGCAAGCGTGCGGCCGAGGGCGCATTGCGGGGCTACAAAGAGATGAACCTGCGGGCGATGAAGATGCTGCGGCCGGGTGGAACGCTGGTGACCTGTTCATGCTCGCACCATGTTCCGCTGGTGGAGTTTACTGAGGTAGTGACGGCATCGGCGAGCGATGCTGGACGCCGGGTGCAGGTGCTGGAGGTGCGAGGGGCGGCTCCCGACCATCCAGCGGTGCTGACGCTGGCAGAGACAAGCTATTTGAAGTGTTTGATCTGCCGGGTGGGGTAGGAGCAAGTACAAGTTACTCGGTATTTGGTAGGAGGGGCCGCGGGTGCGGCCCCTCTTGTTTTATGGGGTGATGGTGAGCGGCAGGGTGAGGGTGATGGGGATTTGAGAGAAGGTGGGGGTGGCGGTGATCTGGATGTTGTAGGTGCCGGGTACGGTGGAGGGCGGCTGGCGTCCGCTGCATCCGGTGGCGGAGTAGAGCAACGCAAAGGCGACCATAGCGGCGAGCAGGGTTGGCAGTCGCATTCGATTGCGGCGCAGAGCGAGTGGAAGCAGTAATGTCAGGGGTGTCAAAGACAAGGTGCCGAGAGCGAGTGCAAGACCGGGGTGGAGTTTCTGTGGGCCGGCCTTGGGAGCAGCGATGTGCGGATCTTGATTGCTGGCGAATCCAAGAACGAAGTCGGTGTCTACATACAGGGTGGACGTAGCAGTGCCGTTGGCAGGAAGTTGCAGCGTGGCAGGGGTAAAGGTGAGAGTAGTGTAGACCGGAAGATTACCGGTGCTGAGTCGCAGCGTGTCGTTGAAGCCGCCGATGCTGGTAGCAGTCAGGGTAAGGGTGGCGTGGTGCCCGGTCTGGAGCGAAAGCGTGGCTGGGCTCAGGCTGAGGGTGAAGGTGGAGAGCAGGATGGTCTCCGAGACGTTGGGGGAGAAGGAGACGAGGTTGCTGGTATCGCCCGAATAGCGTGCGCTGAGGGTGTGGGTGCCGACTCCCAGCAGAGCCGTCGCGAAGAAGGCCTGCGCGGAACCGCCGGTAGAGGTTGAGGAGCCGGGGTTGAGCGTAATGGTGGCGAGCGGCAGGCCGCCATCGAAGAGCAGTACGGTGCCGGTGGGCGCCCCGGCCGGGCTGCTGACGGTGACCGCGAAGGTAACCGTCTGGCCGGTGAAGGCAGGGTTCGGGGTGACCGAGAGCGCGGTGGAGGAGATGGCTTGCCGGATGACCTGCGTGAGCGAAGTGGAGACACTCGCGGTGGTGCTGTTGTTGCCGGAGAAGGATGCGGTGATGGGGTAGCTACCGGGAGGCAGCGTGGCGATGGTATAGGTGGCGATGCCGACCGCGACGCCTGCACTACTGCCGGAGGCGGAGAGGGTGACGGGTACTGAGATCGGCCCGCCGGGAAGTCCGGCAAAGGTGACGGTGCTGCTGATATAGATTCCGCTCAGTAAGAGTGCAGGGTTCGCCGTGACGGTGGCGGTAAAAGTGATGGCCAGTCCGTAGGGCGCAGGGTTGGCGGAACTGGCAAGCGTAACGGTGGTCGGCAGCGCTGTGACCTGGACAATCGCGGTCGAGGTCGCAGAGGGGTGACTGGCGTCGCCCGAGTAGGTGGCGACGATGGTGTGGGTGCCTGCGGTGGCCAGAAGCAGTGAGTTGGGAAGGATGACGCCTGAAGGGGTGATGGTGCTCGTGGCGAAGAGCGTGCCGTTGTCCGTCAGGGTGATAGTGCCGGTGGGTGCGGGTGATCCTGCGGGCACTCCAGCGACATTGACGACGCTGGATGTAAGAGTGATCTGTTGCCCTACAGAGGCAGTGCTGGCGCTGGATGCCAGGTTGAGGGTGACAGGTACTCCGACGACGAGATGCGGCGTGGTGAGCGTGATGGCGGGGTAAGTGGTGTCTCCGGGCCACGTCGCGGTGACCTGATGGGTGCCGATGGCGAGCGGAGTCGAGGTCGTGATGGTTGCCGTGTTGCTGCTGAGCGGAGCCGTGCCGACGGCGATTCCGTCGATGCTGAAGGTGATGGTGCCCGCGAGGGTGGCGGTGACCCCGGTTGGCGGAGAGAGCGTCGCGGTAAGGGTGACGGGCAGCGCGATGATGGAGGGCTCAGGCGCGATGATAAGGCTGCCGGTGGCGGTAGGGATGGAGGCAGCAGGCTGGCTCAGGAGTAGGGTGACAGCGTTGGAGCGGAGGTTCGGATCTCCATTGGCGAAGATAAGGTCTGGGAAGCCATCGCGGTTGAGATCCACGGCGTCCAGGGTGGAGAGGCCGGAGCCGGCGACGTAGTTGGTTTCGGTGTCGAAACTGCGATTTGCCAAGGCGTGGACGACTCCGACGCTTTGCCCTCCGCCATTGGTGCCGCTTGTCTTGAAGACGAGATCGGCGCGACCGTCCTGATTGAGGTCGGATACGACCATGCCGTTGTAGGCGCGATTGAAGAGACCCACCGTGACCGGAGCGGTAAATGTCCCATCGCCGTTGCCGTAATAGACAAAGGCACCCGTACTGCCGGAGTTGGCGGTGTAGCCGTTCTGGGCATAGAGGGCGAGCAGTGCGACATCCTGCTTGCCGTCACCATCAAAGTCTCCGGTTACGACAGCGGATGCGCCGAACGCTGAGCGGCCAAATGCCTGAGGGATAGGAAGGCTGACTCCGTTGGCGGTAAAGGTGCCGTCCTTATGACCGAGTAGGATGTAGGCATTCTTCTGTGAGCCGATGACTGCATCCAGCTGTCCGTCTCCATCAAAGTCGGCCAGGGCTGGGAACGAGTTGCCATTCTGGGAGTCATTGGGGACAACGGAGCTGACGGCTGTGAAGGAGCCGTCGCCGTTCGAGAGCGAAACGACGATCTGGCTGATACCACTTGTATTGATGCCACTTGCGAGAAGGTCGTCGCGCCCATCGTGATTGATGTCGAATACTGCGAGGGCCGGATAGTTCGTAGGCGTTGAAAAGATCCCTGACGCCGTCATGGGAGCGCGGAAGGTCCCGTCGCCGTTGCCCAGCAGAAGGTAGAGAGTGCCACCCTGATTAGCCAGGATATCCATGCGTTTGTCGCCGTTGAAGTCTCCGTGCAGGATGGTGTCAGCGTATTGAGAGCCGTGGCCGGCGATTTGGAATGGGATCGCTACTGGGCGTGCGAAGGTCCCGTCACCTTTTCCAAAGCTCAGTTGGATGGTGGTGTCGCTCGGGGTGGCGATATCCGGAAAGCCGTCTCCGTTGAAGTCCGCGACGGTGGCATAGACGACGACCTGGCCGGACTCGATGACGGAGGCTGAATCGAAGGTTCCGTCGGGCTTTCCATAGGTGATGTAGAGACCGTTGGAGCCGGCGGCTATGACGTCCAGAGATCCGTCGTTGTTGAGATCGGCGAAGACGGGGGGTGGGCCGTCAAAGCTGTCCATGGTGCCGATGGGGTAGTGAACCGGTGCGGCAAAGGTCAGGCCCGGGCGGCCCAGGATTACGCCAAGTCCGTCATTGGAGTAGGCAAGAACATCGGGAATGCCATCGTGGTTAATATCAGTAACGACCAGAGGGGAGAGAAAGGCGCCCATGCCTGCGTACTGGTTGGTGCGATCGCCGTAGGTTACGGTGGCGATCGGGGTGGTGTTGAAGGAGCCATCGGAGTTGCCGTGGAAGACCTGAAGCTCAGTCGCTCCAACGATATCTCCAGCGTTTGGCAGGGAGTTGGTGACAGTGTCCCCGCAGACGGCATCCAGATGGCCATCCCCGTCCATGTCCTTGAGCAGGCATCCGTTATAGGTGCCGATGCTGCTCATTGGCTTGAAGGTTCCGTCTCCGTTTCCAAGCGCCACCGATGGACCATTCGCAAAGAACAGGTCCGGTTTGCCATCCCCATTGAGATCGGCAACCAATGGGGATCCATTTCCGATGTTGCTTTGAGGAGTGAGCGTGAAGGTCCCGTTTCCAACTCCGAGAATCACGAAGGTGCGCTGGTTGAGAGCGTCGTACACGAGGAAGTCCGGCTTGCCATCGGAGTTGAGATCGAAGGCTGGGTAGGGGGTAAGCGCGAAGTAGTTAGAGGCGACGGGAAACGATACGGCTGAGAAGGGAGGCTTGAATGTTCCGTCTCCGTTGCCAAGAAAGGTGACCAAACCTCCAGCGACGTTGGCGTTGTTCAGGGCGCAGACGAGATCGACCTTACCGTCTCCGTTGGTGTCTACCGGCTGGCAGTTGGTGGAGACGTACTGAGGGAGCGTGATGTCAGGAGCGGAGATGTAGCGTCCGCCCGACTGGCCGAGAAGAATGTGAAGGGTGGACTGATTGCTATTGGTGCCATAGAGGATGTCCGGGAGACCATCGCCATTGAGATCGGCGACGTGGATCGAGGTGGGATCGCTGGCGGTGACGATGTGGCGGGGATTCTTAAACGTCTGGGATTCAAGACTGGATGGGACTGCACAAGCGAGGAAGGCCAGCAGGAGCAGGCGCGCGAGGCGTACGGAGACGGCGGGGGAGGAGCGATGCACGGGGAGGACGTCCTTGAGCCTGAGATGGTACGGCTTTGAGTGGAGGATACCTTAGGCGGCGATTGATTTAAGCAGGGAATTGGGTGGGTGGGGGTGCCGTTGGAGAGGCGTCCCTGGGATGCCGTCAGCGGTATCCTCTCGGCGGGTGGGGATGAACTGAAATTGGTGCAAGTGTTGGGTGGGGTGGGGTGGGGAAACAGGTTTACCGCGTTGTAATCGACAGCAGGATTTGTGAGGTACTATTTCCGCATGACCCTCCTTCGTTTCTCCTCCCGCCTGTTTGCGGCATTCCTTGTTTTGGTCTCTTCCCTGGCGTTGAGCGGTACTGCAGTAGCCGCTCCCGGAACGTCCGTTATCATCTCGCAGGTGTACGGCGGCGGCGGCAACTCCGGGGCGACGTACAAGAACGACTACATTGAGTTGTTCAATCCCACCCAGTCTGCGATCACGCTGACCGGTGCGAGCATCCAGTATGGGTCGGCTACGTCGACCTCCAATTTCGCAGTCTTTGCGCTTCCGTCTTCGATCACGTTGCAGGCGGGGCAGTATTACCTGGTGCAGGCAGGAGCGGGTTCGGGTGGGACGCTGAATCTACCTTCGGATGCCTCCATTACGGCGAACCTGAGCGCGACTGCGGGCAAGGTCGCGCTGGTGAACTCGACCACGGCGCTGGGGTATTGCTCTACCAGCGACCCAACGTTGCTGGACTACGTTGGCTTCGGTGGGACGACAACGGCGGTCAACTGCTCGTTGGGGACGCCCGGGCCTGCACTCTCGAATACGACGGCGGCGATTCGGACGAATGTCTGCGGCAACACCAGTAGTAATGGGGCGGACTTTACCGCGTTGGCTCCGGCGCCGCATAGCTCTACAACCGCGGTCGCGGTCTGCTCGGCTTCGACAGTAAGTGCTCCGATCAGGGTGAGTGGGTTGGCTGCGCCCTCCACGGCGTTTGCGGGCAATCCGATTCTGCTGACCGCCACAGTGCTTCCAGGAACGCTACCGGCGAGCACGGGCATTACAGTATCGGCCGACCTAAGCACGATCGGTGGTTCGACCGCACAGATCTTCTATGACGATGCAACGCATGGCGACGTGACTGCCGGCGACAACGTCTTCTCCTTTAGTGCGACCACGACTACCATCGGGACGTTTACCCTGCCGGTATCGGTGGCGGATGCGCAACTGCGGACGGCAACAACCTCCATTGCGCTGGTAGTGCAGACGCCGCCGCCATTTGCGACGATTCGCGCAATCCAGGCGGCCAAACCCTCAGCGTATGCGACGCAGTCAGTGACCACCAGCGGCATCGTCATCGGCGTGAAGTCGAACGGCTTCTATCTGGAGGCGAAGGACGCGGACACAACCCCGGTCACTCCGGAGGGTGTGCTGATTTTTACGGGTTCCACCGCGCTGCCTGCCTTTATCCAGGTAGGCGCGGAGGTGCAGGTGACCGGTACGGTGAGCACCTATCCGACCACTGGCCTGGTACGCGGTACGGAGATTGATGGGCCGCAGACGTTTACCCTCTTGACCACTGGCAACACATTGCCTACGCCGATCAAGATCACGGCAGTAATGGATTCGCCCGCCGGTGCGGTAACGCAGTTCTCGAAGTTCGAGGGCATGCGTGTAGCGATTGACTCGGTAACGACGACCAGCGGTACGGGTGGGTCGCTGAATGAGGCTGCCGAGTTCAACACGTCGACCGGTCGTTTCTATGGCGTAGTGACGGGTGTGGCACGGCCGTTCCGCGAGCCGGGTATTGGCGTGACGGACACGTTGTTCGGTGTGGTGCCGGCCGGTGTGCCGGTGTGGGATTCCAATCCCGAGCTGCTGTACTTTGACAGCCTGGCGTTTGGAGCACCAGCCATCGACCTGACCAGCAATGCCACGTTGACGGGCGTAGTGGGTGTGATGGATATGTCGTTTGGTTCGGCTGAGATCCTGATCGACAAGGCGACGCGTCCGACGGTAACGGGCCTAATGACTCCGGTGCCTGTACCAGTGCAGGCCGCGAATGAGTTCACGGTCGCGAGCTTCAACATGGAGCGCTTCTACAACGACAAGGTCGATGCAGACAATCCGGGTTCGAGTGTGGTGCTGGTATCGACCTCTGCGTATCAGCGGCGGTTGGCGAAGGGCTCGCTGGCGATTCGCAACATCCTTAACTCGCCGGACATCATCGGCGTGCAAGAGATTGAAAATCTTCCTGTGCTGACCGATCTGGCCGCGAAGATCAGTACGGACGCAGTCGCTGCGGGGCAAACGGATCCGGTGTATCTGCCGTATCTCTTCCTCGCGACGGACGGCACGGCGATCAACACCGGGATGCTGGTGAAGAGTACGCGGGTGACGACGGTGAAGGCCGAGCAGTTTGGGCTGGCGACGACGTTTACCAATGCGGGTGGCAGCCAGGCCGTACTGAACGACCGGACTCCGCTGGTGGTGCATGTTGGCATCAAGCGCGGTGGCACACAGTCGGACTACCCGGTGACCGTTATCTCAGTACATCAGCGTTCGCTCATTAACGTGGACGATCCGACTGCAACAGGCGCGACGGTGCGGCTGAAGCGTGAGGTACAGGCCGAGTATCTGGCGACGTTGATCCAGGGGTATCAGGCTGCGGGCGAGCATGTGGTCACGGTTGGCGACTACAACGCGTTCGAGTTTTCGGACGGCTTGGTGGATTCGCTGGGCGTCATCACCGGCAAGCCAGTGCCAGCATCGCAGGTGGTAACGCCTCCTGTAGCCGGGCTTGCGAACCCTGCGCTGGTCGACCTGGTGACGTTGCTGCCAGCCGCACAGCGTCAGAGCTATGTGGAGACCGGCAGCGCGCAGGTGCTGGACCACGTCGTCGTAACCGCGGACCTGGTGCCGACGGAGACTCGGCTGGTGTTCGCCCACATCGACGCGGACTTCCCGCTGGTGAACCTGAACGATGCCACCAGTCCGACGCGAATCAGCGACCATGACCCCGCTGTAGCTTACTTCGTAGTACCGCCTGCTCCGGCTCCGGTGGTGACGTTGTCCGCTACTACTGCGGCGTTCGGTACGCAGTTGGTAACGACTACTGCCACGGCAAAGACGGTAACGCTGACCAACAACGGAACAGCAGTATTGACCCTCACCTCCGTGACGCTGGCGGGTACGGGCTACACGCAGACCAACAACTGCGGTACCAGCGTAGCGATCGGCGCAACCTGCACGTTTACCATCGGCTTTACTCCGGCGGTTTCTGGCACTGCCGCTGGCACCATCACGATCGTGAGCAACGCAGCAACCAGCCCGACGGTGATTGCGCTGACGGGTTCAGGCGGCGACTTCAGCTTCGGTTCCACAGCACCTAGCGTGACCCTGCTGAGCGGCACACAGGCGGTCTTCCAGCTCACGCTGACCTCGCTGGGTGGGTTTGCCGGTACGGTGAACTTCACTTGCGCGGGCACGGCGGCGGGCGAGACCTGCGTTCCAAATCCTGCATCGACTACGGTCGCGGCAGGCGGAACGGTGACGATCCCGGTGACGGTCACCACGACTGCTCGTACGCTGGCGAAGCTGGGAGAATCGGCAGCGAATAGTAAGCCTTCGGGTGTGTCGCGTGGGATGAGCCTGACGTTAGGGAGCATCTCGATGGCGGCGCTACTGGGCTGCTTCTCGCGGCGCCGGCTGAAGGCGTACCGGGTCGCGCTGTCTGGCTGCATGGCGCTGGTGGTGATGCTGACGTTTGCTGGCTGCGGACGGACGACAATCACCAACCCCAACGGCACTCCTGCAGGAACGCAGACGCTGACGGTAACGGCTACCTCTGGAGCCATCACTCGGACTGCTTCGGTCCAGGTGATCGTCCAGTAAACGCAGGTACGGATGGGCGGCTGCTTCGGCGGCCGCCCTTTTGTTTTAAGCCGCATGGTTGTCCCCGCTAAGACTCATGCAGACGGATATACTTTCGACATTGCAACAATGTAGAGGAGAAGCGACAATGGCGATGAGACAGGTTTGGCGCGGATTGGCTTTAGGCGCGGTGATGGGTGGAGTGCTGGTTGCCGGCGCACAGGAGAAAAAAGACGCGGCCAAGAAAGACGAGAAACTGGTGGTCACTGGCACGCCCGTCGCTCCGGCTGCGAACCCTCCGGTGGACTCGACAACCGAGGGCTCCGTAACGGTGGGCGGCAAGGCGATTGCGTATAAGGCAGTGGCTGGCACGCTGACGGTAGGGGCGACGGACCAGCAGGATGCGTTGCTTGGGTTGGATGGCAAGATGCTGTCGGATACAGGCGTGAACGCTCCGGATGTCGCAAAGCCGGAGGATGCTCCGGCGACGGCGCGCATATTCTATGCGGCCTACTTCAAGAAAGGTGCGCCCTCGGAGACGCGGCCGATCACGTTCTTATATAACGGCGGCCCGGGTTCGGCGACCATGTGGCTGCACATGGGTAGCTTTGGGCCCAAGCGGGTTCTGACGACGGACACGCAGCACGATGCGGCTGCTCCGTACAAGATTGTGAACAATGAATACAGCCTGCTGGATGTGAGCGACGTCGTATTCATCGACGCGCCCGGAACGGGTTTCAGCCGCATCCTGGGTAAGGATAAGGAGAAGGCCTTCTGGGGAACGGACCAGGACGCCCATGCGTTCGAGCGCTTCATCCGTAGATTCCTGACCAAGTACGAGCGTTGGAACTCGCCGAAGTATCTGTTTGGTGAGAGCTATGGAACGCCGCGCAGCGCCGTGCTCTCCGCTGCATTGCAGAATGTGGATTTGAATGGGATCGTGCTGCTATCGGCGATCCTGAGCTTTGACAACAGTGCGGACGGACCGAAGTGGAATCCCGGTGTAGACCAGGCCTATGCGCTGGCGTTGCCAACCTACGCGGCGAGCGCTTTCTATCATAAGAAGCTAGCCACCCCTCCGGCCGCTCTGGAGCCCTTCCTGAAAGAAGTGGAGGAGTACGCACTCGGAGAGTACATGTCCGCGCTGCTACAGGGCAGTGAACTTCCCGAGGCCCGCAAGCAGGCGGTGGCAGAGAAGCTGCACGGCTATACGGGCTTGCCGGTGGCGTACTTGATGAAGGCGAACCTGCGGGTGAGCGGCGGTGCCTTCAGCAAAAACTTGCAAGACCCCGACGGCTTGACGACCGGCCGTCTGGATACGCGGTACAAGGGACCGGACTTCAATCCCATGAGCGAAGAGGCAGAATATGATCCGCAGAGTAACGCGATCAGCTCGGCCTATACGACGGCGATCAATCAGTACATGCGCACCGAGCTGAAGTACGGTGCCGACCAGACCTACAAGCCGGGTGCGTACATGGACTCAAACTTTAGCTGGGACCTGCGGCATCAGAGCCCGGGCGGCCCTCCGGTAGGACAGGGCGAGGGCGGGATCAATGTGATGCCGGACCTGGCGTTGACCATGAAGGCGAACCCAAAGATGAAGGTGCTGTTGGCGGGCGGGTACTACGACCTGGCGACGCCGTACTTTGAGGGGAAGTTCGAAATGCACCACCTGCCGATTCCTGTGGCGTTACAAAAGAACATCAGCTACAAGTACTACGCGAGCGGGCATATGGTGTACGTGAATGACGATGTATTAAAGCAATTCCATGCGGACGTAGCAGCATTCATCCAGGGAACAGAAGCAGCTAAGTAAAATTCATCTGCATGAAGATAAAGGGTTGGCCCGATTGCATCGAGGCTGGCCCTTTTCTTTTTTGCTGGATGGGTATATCGGACAGGTAGTCGCGTCTTCTTCTGGTGAGTGATGTGCGAGCTTACGAATGCAAGGAGGACGATGCAATGTTTGGTGCGATTCATTGGATGGGGCCAGCAACGAGCCGGAGCAGAAGGGAAGAGTCGGCCGCACGCTCTCAGCAAGCAATACAAATGGCGTATCGAGAAGCGCTCGGTAGTCTACGGACTGCTCAGAAGCAGTTGGAGCGATTGGATGGACGTTGGGGCAAGGACCTGAACCCGATATTGGCGGCGGAGATCAGTGCTGCGATACAAGTTCTTTGGTTAGTCGCACCGTATGAGTTCGAGTCCGATGCGATGAAGAGCATTGGACTGAAACAGGATAAGTATGCCGTTGCGCTTCAGTGCCTCCGGCTCGCGGAGACTGCTTTGGTGCGTGGTGGGAGAGTTTCTATTACGGGCAGCGTGGAGAGGCAGGCACTTTTACACGTTCGCACCGCGAAGTGGTGGATTGAGCCGAAGAACGATTCACGCAACTCGTACTGCTGGCGCGACAAGACAAATGGCAGATGATTTTATTTGTAACCATGATGGTTTCGGAACTTTTATTTGATGAAGAGACCCTTCGCTGCACGAAGAGCGTTCTGCGGGATGAGCTGGTTGGGGACATCTGCGTGGTGCGCGAGATTGACTGGCCACAGGGGGTCCGCAGCTGCGACGGGAACGAGGTTGACGTCGGGGATCGAGGTCTTGATGGCAGTGTTCATGGAGTCGATGAACTTATTGGCGACGACAGCGTAGCCGGTGTTGGACGGATGCACGCCGTCGAGCGAGAAGAAGCCGCCGAGGAAGGCGGTGGTACCGGTGTATCCGTTGATGGTGAGACCGGAGGTGGCGATCTGGGTGAATAGGGCGTTGATATCGACTAAAGTCGCACCGACGGAGGTCGCCTGAGTAGCGATGACTTGGTTGTAAGCGGCGACCTGCGCTTTTGCTGTGACCACTTCGGCGGCCGAAAGGAAGCCCGCGTCGGAGATGGTGGTCTTCTGGGTTCCTGCGAGGATGAGCGGAATCTGTGCGAGTCCAGCCTGATTCACGAAGTCTCCAGTAGTGATGCCCAGCAGAGCGCTAAGGGTAGCAACGGGCAGACCGGTTCCCGCAGAGTACTGTGCCAGCAGGCCGGCGGCAGGCTGCAGGTAGGGGATGGAGGTGACGTCCGGGATGTTGGCAATGACCAAATGCGCCGTGGTCTGGGTGGAGAGTTGGCTGATCAGGGCTTGGTACTGGGTGGTGAAGGTAGCGGTGGGAGTCATGCTCGAAGGTGTGCCCGTGAAGTCAGCGATGAGGGCGTCGTTGTTGCCTATCCAAAGGAAGATGGTAGTGGGGTTAGCCTTGATGGCGGCAGTGGCCTGCGAGTACGCCTGTCCATAGCCAAGACCGGGATAGCCGAGCACGAGTTGGTTGATCTGCTGCTGTGCGGTGGTGGGAGCAAGCAATGGAACAGTGTTGGCGACGTCGTTCAGCGTGGCACCGGGGACGGCGAGGTCCGTAGGCTGGGTGGCGAAGTTGTCTCGACCGGTCGTTGTGCCCGGCGCGGTGGTGATCACCAATGGATTAATAGTGATGAGCTGTAGGACGCTGGGGGCTCCGGGCGGTGCGATCAGGGGTAGTGCGATATTGAACTTTGCTTGAGCAGCTACCAGGGAAGCCCATCCATTGACCTGCTGGGTATCGAGCAACGAGCCGGACTGGTAGCCGGCGGTCAGCGAGTCGCCAAGAAAGATGGTGGTGGTGAAGTTGCCGGCGTTCTTCGCCTGCGCTGCCTGGTTAGCGGCGAGCGGATTGGAGCTTCCGTTGGCGCAGCCTGCCAAGGTGAGGGCAGTTCCGAAGAGCAGAGATGCGGAGAGAGTGGAGAGTGAACGGTTATTCATTTTCATGGCGAAGGTGTCGAGCCTCGGGTTGGTGGAGCGGGTTGAATCTTTGGTAGGATGCCGCTTTCGGCAACGCGGCGAGGACGGTTTCGAGTGACGCAGAGTTGTATCACAGCCATGGTTGATTTTGGAATCGGAGAGTTGGAGTTCTGGAACCGTCGAGCGCAAGTTGCGGAGGGCAGTAGGATTGAAGGGAGGAGAGTTCGAGTTTGAAGAGCTGGATTGAGTTGGACGAGGAGCGGCTGCGGGGGAACTTCAACGTCCTGGCGACGGTAGCCAGCGGCGGGACGGTCCTGGCAGTGGTCAAAGCAAATGCCTATGGGCATGGGTTGGAGCCGAGTGCGCGGGTGCTGGCGCAGGCCGGTGTCGAGTGGCTGGGCGTGACCGGCGTGGAGGAGGGGGTACGGGTGCGGGCGGTGTTGTCGGAGTGTGGCATCACGACGGAGGCGCAGCTAAAGGTGTTGGTAATGTGCGGAATCTCTGAGGAGGATGCGCCGGTGGTGGTGGCCCAGCGGCTGACTCCGGTGGTGTGGACGGTGGAACAGGTTCGGTGGCTGGTGACTGCGTTGCACCAGCAGGATGCGGGTGGAAGTCTGCGGGTGCATGTGGAAGTAGATAGCGGGATGTCCCGGCAAGGGGTGAAGCCGGGCAACGCATTGCAGGCGGTGTTGGCGGCGATTGCAGGGGCCAACGGGCTGCGGCTGGATGGGGTGATGACGCACTTTGCGAATGCGGAGGTGGCGAATTCAACCCAAACGGCGGCGCAGCGTAAAGCTTTTGAGGGGGCGGTGCAGCAGGTATGGGCGGCGGGGGTGGTGCCGGGGTGGTTGAGTGTGGGCAATACATCGGGCATCGACCTGCTGGATGGAAGCGAAGACCTGCTGGCGTGGGTGAAGCGGCTGGCGGGGGGGGTGGGGGCGCGGGCGCTGGTGCGGACGGGGCTGGCGCTGTATGGGTATCGGCTGGGGCTGGAGGGTGCCGGGGTGGTTGCATCGCGGCTGCAGGACAGAGTGCTGCCGGTGATGACCTGGAAGGCTAAGGTGATTGGGGTGGAAGAGGTCTCCGCGGGGGCAGTGGTGGGGTACAACGGGACATATAGAGCGGAGCGTCCGATGCGCTTGGCGCTGGTCGCTGCAGGCTATGCGGATGGGCTGCGGCGGGAGCTTTCCAGCACCAATGCCAAGGCCGGTGGCTGGATGATGGTGCGCGGGCAGCGAGCAGCGATCGTAGGCAGGATCTCGATGAACCTTACGACTGTGGATGTAACGGAGATTGCAGAGGTGCGTGTGGGCGACGACGCCGTCTTGCTGGGCGAGGGCATTACGGCAGAGGACCATGCACGGCTGGCCAGCACGATTGCGTATGAGATCGTCTGCGGGGTGCGTTGAGGTAGACGGTGAAGGGCTGCGGTTGGTCGGGTCGGTGCTACCCCCCCCCTCCCCCCCAAAGTTGCGCAAAGTCTTCAAACGATG
>JANYER010000071.1 GCA_025359825.1 Granulicella sp. | reverse complement strand
GAATATTTTGGCGGGAGAGCTATCCCTCAAACCATAGCAAAAAATAGACTTAGAGAATTTGATAGGGGGGGGGCGGGGGGAGCGGCAGGCAGTAGACGGCAACCCAATCCTTCTAACTCTGAGCCACCCGCAAAGCATCCTCGACTACCTTCTGGACACGCTTCTGTCGAGCCTCCGGGCTCTGATAGTAGAAGACTCCCATCAGATGTCCACGTCGCTGCGCCAGCGTCATCGCCTTCCAACCTCGGCGAGCAGCTGGATTCTCCTGGAAGGCCACCTCGAGAATCGGAGGCAGCTCCTTCTCGCCCTCCATGGTGAGCAAGAGTCGTTCGGCGATCTGCTCGGCGCGCCGCTGACGAGACTCGGGACTCTTCACGCCATCGATCCAACGGCTGATCTCGTAACGGATTGCGTCGCTCAGCCCGGCAAACCACTTCGCCAGCACCTTCTCGCCTTTGAGGAGCTTGGCAAGCTCTGGCTGAATGGTAGGCGTGCGCTCGTCCAGGTCAGGCGCAAGGGTGAAGTCGACCATCGCACCGACCTTGGCACCAGCGGACTTCTGCATCTTTTTGTTGACCAGTAAAAAGTGACCGCCGTCGACCGTATAAGGAAAAAGCGAGGTTCGGAAGACCTCTCCGCCGACCTCGACCTTCACCCGCAGCCGAACCATCTTGGTCCAGGCTGTATCGACGTCAAAGGGCACCCGCGCAATCACCCATCCCAGCGCGCCGGGCAGCGGCTCCAGGACCGCCCGATAGCTTTTAGCTGCTTTGCCTGCCATGCAAACCTCTCGGGAAAAATCTACACTGGTTGCATCGCAATCCAGTCCAACCCGACCATTTTTCTTTCCGCCGGAGAGGCCAGCGGCGACCAGTACGGCGCCGAACTGATCACCGAACTGCGTCACCGCCAATCCACCGCGGAGTTCTTCGGACTCGGCGGCACCCGCATGGAGGCCGCAGGCCAGCAGCGAATCGTCCGTGCCGAAGACGTCGCGGTCATGGGAATCACCGAAGTGATCCTCCACATGCCGCATATCTACAGCAAGTACCGGCAACTGGTAGGCTCCCTGCAATCCCGCAGGCCGGACGTAGCCATCCTGATCGACTTCCCCGACGTGAACTTCCGCCTGGCCAAGGAGTTGAAGAAAATCGGCGTCCCCGTAGTCTGGTTCGTCAGCCCCCAACTCTGGGCCTGGAAGCGGAGCCGCCTGCGCTGGGTACAACAGCGGGTCGACCGCATGATGGTCATCTTCCCGTTTGAGGAAGCCTTCTACCGCGCCCGCGGCGTGCAGGCCGAGTTCGTAGGCCACCCGCTAGCCGAGCTGCCGCTCCCAACCTCCGCACGAGCAGAGTACGCCGCTCGCTGGGGTCTGGAAGCTGCCCTGCCCTGGGTCGCATTACTTCCCGGAAGCCGCAAAAAAGAAGTTGCCGCGAACCTTGCAGAGATGCTGCAAGCCGCGACGACGCTGAACGCGCAGGTGAAGTCCCAATACCTCCTTCCAGTCGCCTCGACACTGGATACCGACTGGGTCAAGCAACAGATCGTCAGCCAACAGCCGAAGATCGTCCCCGTAGCCGACGCTCGCGAAGCCATGCACCACGCTCGCGCCAGCGTGGTCGCCAGCGGTACAGCCACCGTGCAGGCGGCGATCATCGGCAATCCGTTTGTGGTCGTGTACCGTGTCTCCAATATGACCTACCGAGTCGCCAAGCGGCTGGTGCAATACCCGCCAGAGATCCCCGCCCAGCAGGACGAGGCCGGCAACCTGCCCGTCGGCATGGTCAACCTGATCGCCGGCCGTAGAGTCGTCCCAGAGCTCCTGCAGGAGCGATTTACCGGCGCAAACGTTGCCGCCGCACTGCTTCCGCTGCTATCCGACGGCCCCGAGCGGCAGACCATGATGGCAAATTTAGCTGAAGTCCGGGCAAAGCTGCTACCCGCCCACCGCACCGGTGCCGACGAGACCGCCATCCAGCAGGTAGCCAAAGCCGTTGAAGCGCTACTCCAACCGGGTTGAGCTCCATGTGGCCGAATTGCTCTGACCCGCGTCTAATGTTTTGAACGGCTTTTCAGGCCACCTGTTCCACCAAAACGACGTATCGTTGATTCAAATTGTTTGGATTCGCCCGCTGCCCTTGATAACGGTGAGAAGACACGGCACCATAGTCTCTTCCACGGCTGTACGATGATTTCCTGAGGACTTTCGCCAGCATGCACTCCCTTCCCCGCACTCTTCGCACCTCGGTGGCGACCCTCGTTGCATTGGCATTGGCTACAGTTCCCGGCTGGGCGGCTCCAGCCAAGGTGCAGATGCAGGTGACCGGCTACGTGATCAACGCCGACCTGGACCCCGCCGCCAACAAGCTCTCCGCCACCGCAGCCGTTACCTTTACGGCGCTGGACGACCTGAACAACGTCACCTTCGAGCTGAACAACGGCCTGCAGGTGACCAAGCTGACCGATGCGGCCAACAAACCGCTGCAGTCGGAGCGGCTGACGAACAACTCCACCATCCGCATCACCCTGGCCGCGCCGCTGGCCAAAGGCTCGTCGACCACCTATAACTTCGAGTACTCCGGCGCGCTGGTCGGCTCCGATACCAGCCCCGTCGAAGGCATCAAGCTGGCTGCCGTGGCTGAGCCCATTAGCATCCTGCTCTACGCCGGCCGCTGGTTCCCGATGACCGGCCTGTTCACCAACCGATTCACGGCCGAGATGCACATCCGCGTCCCTTCCGCCCAGCGCGTCGTCGGCAGCGGCATCACCGGCCAAAAAAGCCTGCCCGGCAACCGCACCGAGTACAGCTTCAACTGGACCAAACCCGGCTTCCCCGGAACCATCGTCGCCGGCAAGTTTCTGGAGCCGATCAGCGCTCCCGGCATCAGCAACATCAAGGTCTACGTCACGGAGGCGCGCAAATCCGGCGCAGTCGACTTCGCCCAGACGGCGGCGAAGGAGTTTGAGTTTATGACCAGCTCCTTTGGCCAGCCGGAGTCGGGCCGCATCAACATCGTCGAGCTGCCGGATGACTCGGTCTCCGCGGCGTGGGCACCGGAGATCGCAGCCATCGGTGGCAGACGCATCGTCGACCACAACAGCCAGCGCCTGCTCGCCAATACCCTGGCCCGGCAGTGGTGGGGCAGTGAGGTCTCTCCCGCCACCCTTAACGACGCCTGGATCACCAATGGCATGTCGCGTTACTCCGAGCTGATGTACGTGGAAGATACGTCCGGTAAGACCGCCTTCCAGACCGCTGTCACCGACGTCTCCGCCGGCGCGCTGGCCTACGATACCGAGCCCCTGACCACGCTAGGCCGCCTCGACCCCTTCTCGCCTCAGTTCCAGTCCATGACGCTGGAGAAGGGTGCCATGGTCTTCCACATGCTGCGTTGGGAGATGGGCGACGAGGTCTTCCTCAAATTCCTGCGCGGACTGCTGTCGCAGTATACGGACAAGGGCATTCGCAGCAGCAACATCGAGACCGTAGCCGAGGCCCAGTCGCAGCTCCAGCTAGGGCCCTTCTTCGCGCAATGGATCGATGGCACTGGAGCTCCGACCTTTACCAACAAGTTCACCGTCTTCCGCCTGGGCAATAACAAGGGCTTCCGTACCGTCGGCTCCGTCAGCCAGGACCTCGACCTCTTCCGCATGCCCGTGGAGCTGAAGATTGAGACCGATGGTAAGACTGAGTCCCGCCGCGTCGATGTCACCGGCACCGACTCGCAATACTCCGTCGAGACCTTCGGCCGGCCCCGCCGCATCGGCATCGACCCGCAGAACTGGCTGCTCAAGAGCACGCCCGATCTTGCTGTTCGCGTCGCCGTCCTGCGGGGTCAGCAGCAGGTGGCGCAGGGCGACCTCACCGCCGCCTTAGGCGAGTACCAGAAGGCCCTCGACGCCAATAAGAACAGTTCCCTCGCGGCTTACCGCATCGGAGAGATCTTCTTCATGCAGCGGAACTACCAGTCGGCCGCAAACTCCTTCCGCGACGCCCTCCGCGGCGACGGCGACCCTAAGTGGGTGGAGGTCTGGAGCCACATCGAACTGGGTCGCATCTTCGACGTCACCGGCCAGCGCGACCGCGCCGTCAACGAGTACCGCCTCGCAGTCCAGACGAACGACAACACCCAGGGAGCAGTGAACGAAGCACGCGCCCTGATGCAGGCCCCCTACAAGCGGGAGCGCGCCGACAACTAGCGACCTACTCGTACCTTAGCGCTTCGATGGGGTCGAGGTTCGATGCCTGTATCGCCGGTATCATCCCGCTTATGGTTCCTACGATTACCAGAATGCTGGTCGCAACGATCACCGAGGTGCCTGAGATCAGCAGATGAATGTCAGCCGCATCGGCGTTCGTGGCAACTGCGCTGTAAAACGTGATGCTTCCCACACCCTTGCTCACCGCATAAGCCAGCGCAATGCCGGCGGCACCACCGACCCCGGTGATCACCATCGCTTCGGCCAGAAACTGTAGCAGGATATGACGCTTTCGCGCTCCTAAAGCCTTCTCCACGCCGATCTCGCGGGTGCGTTGCTGCACGCTTACCAGCATGATGTTCATCAGGCCGATGCCTGCGATCCCCAGCGTCAGCGCTCCGATGAACGCCAGCAGTACCTGCAGCCCTAACGTGACTACGCGGAACTGCGAGAGCTGCTGCATGATGTCCGCCACGTGGATGGCGTTGCGGTCTGTCGGACGAAAGCCATGCGCCGCGCCCAGCGTCTTGCGCAGTGCCTGCTGAACCGTCGTGTGGTCACCGTTGTAGCTCATCCACATTCCGTCGATGTACTTGGTGTCCTTGAGGTCCGACATCGTCGAGAACGGGACATTAATCATGCGATTGATGTTATTGTCCCCCTCCTGCATCTTCGCCTTCAGCACCCCGATCACTTCAAAGCTGACGCCGTTCAGCCGAATGGTCTGACCGAGCGGGAACGCGCCGGAGTACAGCTTGTTCTTCGACTCCGCCCCGATCACCGCAACATGAGCACGCTGCTGCACATCAGCGGCTGTGATGAAACGTCCCTCGTCGATGTCCATCTTCTGGATGGACTGTAGCTCCGGCGTGACGCCATCCACCTCCCACGTGTAGGTGTGCAGCTCATTCTGCACCGGCACTTCCTTCCACACCTGCGGCGAGACGTGGATGATGCCCGGTACCGTCTCCTGAATCCGCTCCACGTCGTCCATCGTCAACCGTACCTGCACGCCGGCCTTGGAACCGCCCACCTGCTCACTCGTCCGCCCCGGGAACACTCCCATCTGGTTGGTCCCAAACTGCGCAAAGATAGTCTCGAACGCGCGGCCAAATCCTGCACCATAGGCCAGCAGCAGCACGACGGTCGCGATGCCCCACGCCATGCCCAACACGGTGATGGCGGTGCGGCGGCCGTTGTGGCGCATGGCTTCAAAGGCCTGACCAAAAATATCTTTTAGCATTGGCTTATTCCTTCCTCAAGGCTTCGACGGGTTCCAGCCTGGCGGCCTTGTAGGCCGGATAGATGCCGGACACCACACCGGCGAGTGCCAGCGTCCCCAGCGCCAGCGCAGCAGACCATGGCACCAGACGAGGCGGGTCAAACCCCATATCGTTGTTCCCCACGGCACGGCCCATCGCGAACATCAGGGCAGCCGCTCCGACGATCCCGATCAGTCCGCTCAGGCCGGTCAGCGTCAGCCCTTCCAGAAAAAACTGCACCAGGATGGTGCGGTTGGTTGCACCCAGCGCCTTCCGCAGGCCAATCTCCTTGGTCCGTTCCGACACCGTCACCAGCATGATGTTGATGATTCCCACCGCACCCAGCGCCAGCGTCACGATACCGACGCCACCGAGAAACACATCCATCGCCGTAAAGATGACACCGACGGTTCGGCTGGACTTGATGGTGTCCCACTCCTCAAAGGCTTCCTTGATGCCGGGGTCGAAGCCATGTCGCTCCCCAATGATGCGGTGGACGTCGGCTTTTGCCGTCTCGTTCACGTCCTCAGTCAGCGGCTGGTACTGGATCGACGAGATCGCATCCTGCGGGATGTTTTCGCCCTTGATGGGAAAGAGCTGCAGCATAGTGGTCAGCGGAATATAGATCTTCTGGTTGTCTCCGCTATCGTTGCCACGCCCGATGCGCGGCACCACTCCGATCACCTGGAAACGATAGCCATTCAAGGTAATAAACGAGCCTACCGAAGGGCGTCCGGGGAACAGAAGCTGATTGTTCTTCTGCCCCAGAACGACTACCTGCCGGTGCTCTTTGATATCAGCCTCATTCAAAAAGCGGCCCTGCGCGATCGGCAGGTGGCGGATCTCGGGAAAGTTCACCTGCACGCCAAGTACTGGACCACCAGCACTGGAAAACTCGCTGACCTCTTTCAGGTCGCCGCGATTGATCAGTGCGGTCGCGTTCCGCACATGCGTCGCCTGCTGCCGGATTGCCTCTGCATCGGACAGTGTCAACTTGTACGGCATCATGCCCGCGTGCTGGCCCGGCAGGGATGGAACCGTACCTCCAAACATAAGAATCACGTCCGTCCCGAGCTCCGCGAGTCCGCGCCGCTGGCCGGACCGAAAGCCTTCGCCCAACCCGATCAGCAGCAGCAGCGAAGCAACACCCCACGCGATGCCAAACATGGTCAGAAACGAACGCAGCTTATTCGCCGTGATGGACTGGTAGACCTGGTCGAGAATGTCGATAAAAGAACGCATGGCTGTAGACCCGAGGTTTCCCTATGGTGCTGTTACGTACACTGGGGGGAAAGAGTTCCGTACCGTCAAACGATTAATTTACAGAGTAGAAACAGCCGGGGCCAAGTTCTTCACCAGCATCGGCGCATCGGGGTCCGGCTCCGTCTGGACGGTCAGACCCAACGCCCGGAAGAACGCTGCCGTCATTGCCAGAGAAGCACTGCCCGCTGCGGCCGGGTACAGCAGCCGCAAGGTATTGGCAGCGGGGGCCAGCATCGAGCTTGGCAACATCGAGCTTGGCAACATAGCCCCACGGATAGCAAAGCATCGCTCCGGACGATAGACGCAGGACGCCAGGTCGGTGATGCTCAACGCATCGCTCGGCGTACACACAATCGTGCGCGGCGGAGCCATGCGATCGATCATGCTGAAGATCTCAAGCTTGGACTCGAGCTCATCCGGCACAAAATCAATGGCCAGGTCGGCATCCCGCACCGCGTCCTCCACGGTCAGGGCCAACGTCAAACGCCCACCGTTGCCGGCTGCCCCTGCTCGCTCGCTCATGTCGGCGAAGTCCGCCTCGGCTTTGCGCAGATTGGCCGGCATCACGTCTTCCAGAATGACGTGGAAGCCCGCGCGAGCCACGGCAAGCGCAAAGCTTCTTCCAGCAGTCCCGGCACCGATCAGGGCCACCGTCCGGACTGCGGCGGCCTCAGCTACGGGGATCCCCAAAGCCGAAGCGGCTTGCATTACTTCGCGCTCGTTACAGCGGTGATGACGGACTCATAGCTCGGTTCAGAGATCTTGATGTGGTCGGCGACGCGCTGCCGCTCTTCCTCAGTCAGTGAAGGCAGAACAGAGAGAATACGGCGCAGAGTGACGGAGATATCGTCAACGTAGTTCATGGTGCGGATGGCTTCGCCAGAGAGAGGCATTGGTGCTCCTGAAGAGTTGTATGCTGCCTCTCCAGTCTAAACGCTCACGGCCCAATGTGCCGTGAGCCGCAACTCCTAAGGCGTCGAACCCTGTGCGCTGGTGGATTCGACCACCGGTTTCGGTGGCACATACCCGTCGCGGTCGGTCATCTCGCTCAGCGCGGCCAGCTTGGTCGCAAAGTCCGGATGCAGGGAGTCCGCGTCGTATCGCCACGTCCAATTCCCTGTGCTCGCACTTGGAATATTCATGCGCCCCTCGCTGCCCAGGTGCAGCACGTCCTGCATGGGAAAGATGCACACATTCGCCACCGAGCGCGCCGCCGCACGCATCATCGCCCAGACGATATCGCCCGGATGCTCGATGGTCTGCAGGTAGGTCTGAACATGGGTCCGCTCGGTCTCGCCCACGTCGTCCATCCACCAGCCCAGCGTGGTGTTGTTGTCGTGCGTACCGGTGTAGACCACCGTGTTCGGCACAAATTTATGCGGCAGATACAGATGCGCGCCACGGTCGGAGAAGCCAAACTGCAGGATGCGCATCCCCGGCATTCCGAAGTGATCGCGCAGCTCATCGACCTCCGGCGTAATCAGCCCCAGGTCTTCTGCAATAAATGGGAGCACTCCGAAGACGTCGCGCAGCCGCTGGAACAGGTCCTGCCCCGGTGCCTTCACCCACTGCCCGTTGATGGCCGTCTCTTCATCCGCCGGGATCGACCAGTAGGCCTCAAAGCCGCGGAAGTGGTCCAGCCGAATCGTATCGTAGAGCGCCAGCGAGCGGCGGATACGCGCCACCCACCAGTCGAAACCTCGCTCCCGCAGCAAGCCCCACTTGTACAGCGGATTGCCCCAGCGCTGCCCAGTCGCGGAAAAATAGTCCGGAGGCACACCCGAGACGCGGATCGGCTTCAACTGCTCGTCCAGCTCGAAGAGCTCCGGATGCGTCCACACGTCGGCGCTATCGTAGTTCACGAAGATGGCGACGTCGCCCAGGATGCGGATGTCCCGCGCCGCGCAATAGGTCTTCAAGCTGCACCACTGCTCGGTGAAGAAGTACTGGATCACCTGCTCAATCGCCAACTCCCGCCCATGGCTGGTCAGCAGCGCACTCAGCGAGTCGTAGTTGCGCTTCGCGTACTCCACCGGCCACTCGTTCCAGCTCACATACGAGTGCATCCGCCGCAGCACATTGAACATGGCATAGTCCGGCAGCCATGTGAGGTTGTCTGAGCAGAACTTCTGGAAGCGCCCCTTCTGCTCATCGCTCGCATGATCCAGAAAATTAGCCGCTGCTTCTTCAATGAGCGGCAGCTTCAGCCGCATAGCCTCACCAAAGTCCGCCGCCCCCTCGTGCGACGGCAGCCCGGCGATGCGCTCGCCTGCGATCCAGCCGTCGCGCACCAGATGCTCCACGCTGATCAACAAGGGATTGCCGGCAAACGCCGACAACGCCGAGTACGGCGAGCTGCCATAGCCCGTCGGACTCAACGGCAGTACCTGCCACAGACGCTGCTTCGCCGCGGCCAGAAAGTCGACGAACGCATACGCCGCCGGGCCAAAATCGCCCACCCCACCATAGGACGGCAACGACGTGACGTGCAGCAAGATGCCGGACAACCGATCGGGAACAGCCGCTTCAGTGCTCATAAACCTCCGTGTTTCAGTCCTGCCGTCGACTTCCGGCGCTCACTTACTCAGATGCTGAAATCATACGATGCCGCTTCAAGGAAAAAGGCCTGCCGTCTGCCGCGAACGGCGAGACGACAGGCCCTGATTGAATAGCCTGGCCTACCAGCCAGTCTAGTTTCCAAGCGGCGAAGGTGCAGCAGGCTTCTGCGAGTACTTGATCGCTCCAGCCTTCTCATACTTCTCCGTCAGGCCGCCGATGTACACGCGGAAGATCTCCTCGTGCTGCGAGCTCAATAACTGCTCCCGGGTCTGCGAGAAGTTCTTTGCAATCTCGTCGGTGGTCGGTTCCTGCTTGTCTACAACACTCAGCACAACGCCAGCCCGGCCAGCGTTGATCGGAGCAGAGATGCCGCCCTTCGGCAGCGCGAACGCCACCGATCCCGGACCGCTCATCGCGCCGAGGTCCGGCACCTGACCATCCTTGCCGACCAGCTCGCTGGTCTTCACAGGAATGTTCATCTCGGCTGCAGCCTTCTTCAAATCGTTCAGCACCTTGGCACGGTCGTCCAGCTTGTTGAGTTGTGCATTCAGCAACTGGGGCAGCTGCTGCTCACGATAGTCGTCGAGGATGTGCGACTTGTACTCGGTGAAGTCAGGCGCATGGGCTGCCTTGATGTCATCGACCTGGAACAGAGCAAAGCCGTCGCCGGTTGCAACCGTAGCCGGAGCAGCACCCTTGGCAGCAGAGAAAGCCTGTGCCAGCAGTGCAGAACCGTCAGCCAGCCCGCTCACTACACCGTCCTTGGCGATGTAATCGGTGGTTACGATATGCAGGTTCTTCGAAGCTGCCGTCTTGGCCAGGCCTTCGCTCTTCGCAGCCGCTGCAAGCTGGCTGGCAAAATTCTGCATCGCCACACCTGACTTCTGCTGCTCCAGCACCGGAACGATCCCCACCTTCACTTCTGAAACAGGCTGCATGTGCGCCGTCTTCTTCTCTTCCACCTGCAGGATGTGGTATCCGAACTGCGTCTTCACCAGGTCCGAGGTCTGTCCCGGAGCCAGTGTAAAGGCGGCCTTATCGAACTCCGGCACCGTCTTGCCGCGATCCAGGAAGCCGAGTTCCCCGCCCTGCACCTTGCTACCCGGGTCGTCGGAGTTCTTCGCTGCCAGGTCGGCAAAGTTTCCGCCCGACTTGATCTGCTTCAGAATGTCTTCAGCCTTGACCTTGGCCGCAGCGTCGGTCTTGGGGTCCGCACCGGAAGGCACAGCGACCAGGATGTGGCGAACCTTCACCTGCTCCTTCACTTCGTACTGCACTTTGTGCTGTGTGTAGTAGGCCTGCACCTCGGCGTCCGTCACCTGGGGCTTGCCGCCCGGCAGTGCGGAGGCGTCGAACGCCGCGTATTCAATCTTGCGCGTCTCCGGAATGGCCGTCGCGTACTTGGCCTGGTTCTGCTTGAAAAAGCCCTGTAGATCGCTGTCCGAAGGGTTGATGCCCTTGCGAAGATCGTCCGCCGAAACTACGGCGTAATCGAACTTCACCTTGGTGCCCTGAATCTTGTACGCATCGCGAACAGCGTTGTCGGAGACGGTGACGCCACCAGTAATCAACGCCTGCAGCCGGTTCAACGCGAGGTCGCTCTTTACCTGCGACTCAAAGTCCGCAACGCTGGTCTGGAACGCCGACTGCACAAAGTTGATGTACGCATCCTGCCCGATGAAGTTGCCCTGCGGGAACAGGTACTGAGCGAAGGGGCCAGTCTGCAGCTCGCGGCGAAGGTCTTCGTCGCTTACCTGCAGACCCATGCGGTCGGCTTCGATCTTCAGGATGGAACGCTGCACCAGGATCTGCCCGGCGCGCTGTGCCATGTACGGCAGCAGGAAGTCCGGCAGACGCTGCTGCTGCAGCTGACGCTGCGCGAGCTGGTTGACCTCCGTCGCCTTGATCGGGGTGCTCTCACCCAGCCGGCCGAAGAAGCCTGGTGCCCGGACGGTGGCAAACACATTGGCATCGCCGGTCGTAGCATTGTCAAAGATTCCTGGCACGAGGGTGATGACCATCGTGATTACGGCTGCTCCAATAATGATGGCGAAGAGGATCTTGGTGAACTTATTGTTCTGCTGCAGAATACGAATCATGCTTGGCTGACGACCTTCACTTCGCGCGTCGCCCTTCCGTTAGGTCAGGCCGCGTGCCCGGGATTTTGCGTAAGCTGGCCACCCGTCCTTCGACGCGCGCCAAGCTGATTGCAGGGCAAGCGACAAGTATAAATCAGTGCGCGCCGCAATTCACCCCTGCCTTGCCGATTGGCCACCCCAAATCGACCCTCCCACCCCGGCCAAAGTCGAAGCGCCACCTCAAATCGCCAGTAGAAAAGCCAGCCATTACCCTGGCTGGCCCTTTGCTCTCCCCCTCTAAAAACTAATAGGGATAAGGATAAGAGGAAGGATACGGCCGCCCATAGTACCCCGGCCCATAACCACCGTAGTACACCGGCTGCTGCTGACGCCGCACCAATCGGGGCTGGTTCGCTCCTGCCGGCACCCCATAGCCCAGCCGGTCCATCTCCGCCTGCGAGACCGTGGTAACCTGCGCCGGCTGCAGCAGATGGAAGGTCAGGATCGCCTCCGGGGGAATCAATGCCTGTCCACCACCCGCAGCCGCTGAAGTTCCCAAGCCCGCCGCGCCACCAACACCAGCTCCAATCGCCGCGCCTGGACCACCGCCAGCCACCGCCCCAATCAGTGCTCCCATCGCGCTCAACGCAATCGTATTGCCAACGGTGTGGCCAGTCTTATCGGCGCCGACGCTCGACCAATGATCCGAAACAATCGGATACACCTTGCCGCCCAACGTAACGTGAGTCAGTTGAAGTGAAATTTCGCCGCGTCCCTTCAATGCTCCCGAAGCCTTCGTATCCACCACCGAGCCCTGCACCGTCGCGCCCCGCGGCAGCGCCACAGCACCGTCCGCAACTACGTCATTGACGACTACTCCATCAAACGTCGCACCCGGCTGCGAGTGTTTGCTATCCAGCCCCTGGTTGATTCGGATGCGCACCATCGTGCCGGTCGGAACAACGACTGCAACGCCTGCCTCCTGCGCCCCATACGGAATGCCATTCGCTGGCGGATAGCTCCCCTGCGGATACGTCCCTTGCGGATTCCCAACCTGCGGATACCCAGGCCCATACGGCGGACGCGGATACACCCTGCGGTTTGTCATGACCGGCGGTGCCTGCCGCGCAACCGGTGCATCCTGAGGTGCAGACGGAGCCCCAACCCCATCCGGCTGCCCAACGGCAGGAGCCCCACCAGCAACTGTCCCGTCAGACTGTAGATTCGGGTTCGTTCCCTCCCCAGCGCCCTGCTGCGCCATAACAGCCGGAACCTCCCCCAGCGTCAACTCCCCGATCACCTTCTTTACCCCAGAAGCGCGCGAAGCCAGCGTCTCCGCCAGCGTCCGCAACTCCTCATCCCGCACCACGCCGGAGAGCGTGACCACGCCATACACCGTCGTCGTCGTAATACTCTGGTCAGCCAACTGCGGAGCCCCAGCCAACGCCTTCAAAACATTCGCCTCCACCTGCGCATCCGACATTACGGATGGCGTTGCAGGTGAAGTTGTCGCACCGGCAGCAGCAACCGCTGCTGGCGTCTCCTGCGCAAGAGCCGGAAGCTGCAACGTCAAAAATAAGGCGCATCCAAGCGCCGATCCAGTCAAAATGCCTACCCGATTGCCAAACCGCATACCGTTCCTCCAAGCCATAATCTTCAACTCCCCAGGGTACAGAGTCCCGGAGAAGAGTACTAAACGACCTTCGTACTAATGCAGACGCATGTATTTACAAAAAGTTATGGTCGTCACGGCTCAAGTTCTTCTCCATCAAGCCTCCCCTGCAACCTTCCCTACAAACCCGCCAGGTTTGACCCTGCCCTTTAATAGAGTTATATTGGTTGTGCGGGGTGGAGCAGCCCGGTAGCTCGTTGGGCTCATAACCCAAAGGTCGTAGGTTCAAATCCTACCCCCGCAACCACTTAGCGAAACTTCCAACCCGGAATAACCCGGTGTAAGAGCAGCCACATTTGCTCCGCCGGGTTTTCGCACGTTTGGACGCTCGCCTTCATGGGTTATGCGCTCCTCAAAATCCTGCTAACGACTGCTGCGTTTGCCTCGCGTTTTGCTTCCATCAGCGCATTGCCATACACGTTCATCGTGGTCGAGATTTGGGCGTGCCGCATAAGTTTCTGCTGCACCCCCATGGGTGCTCCGGTGTCATCCAGCCACGACCGGTAGGTATGCCGAAAGGTGTGCCAACCGATGCTGCCGTACTTGCCGGCAGCATCCCACCGCTCATCATGCAGCGGCAGGCGCTTCCCGTTCGGAACGGGAAAGTCGGTCTTGCACCACTCACCTGCGACGGCCCCACAGTTTGGGCAATCCACGAGACAGCATCCGGCAGGACGGATATAGTCCTGGCCGATTGGGGACGCGTGAAAATGCCGCCCCGTCATGGGGCTGACAAAGAGCAGGTCCGACTCGATGATTCCGGCGCCCTCGTCTCCCAACTTGGCGAGCGCCTCCCGCTCGGCTTCGCGAATGAAGTCGAGCAGAATGGCAGCGAGGTCCGGAT
>JANYER010000043.1 GCA_025359825.1 Granulicella sp. | reverse complement strand
GCGGACTTCGGCCTCGATCTCGTCGATGCGGGCTACGGTGAAGTTGCCACGGTCGCGGATGGCGTCGGCGGCGGACTGGGGGACGAGGCCGAAGCTGGCGAGGGCCTGGGAGGCAGCGGTTTCTACGGTGAGCCAGCAGCGATACTTATTTTCATCGGACCAGATTTGGCCCATTGCTTTGCGGGTATAGCGCGCGATCAAAGTGAGGCTCCTTGAGGTGGAGCCTTAAGTTTAGCAAGATCGGTGGCGGCTATACGTTTATTGGATAGGAGGAATCGCTACGACGGACGCGGAGAGCGCGGAGTGGCGCAGAGGACGCGGAGTTTATGTGCGAGTAGGACAGTGCTGGGGTTACGAGGTGACGCCTAGTAGGGCGGACATTTCTTCGTAGAGGAAGCCGCGGCCGGGTTTGTAGGGTTGGACCCACTTGCCGTCGATGACGAATTGGGGGATGGCGCGTTTGCCGACATTGGACTCTACGGCGTAGGCGGCTCCGGGGACTTGCTCGATGTCGATCTCGGTGTAGGGGAGGTTGTGCTTATCGAGGAACTTTTTGGCTTCGCGGCAGTCGCGGCACCAGGAGGCGGAGTAGACCGTTATTTCCATAGGTTTAGTTTACCGGGTGGTGCTGAGGTTCGATTTGTCCTGCCGGACGGGCCCGCTGCGCGCGGGGCGACCACTTCGTGGTGTGTGTACCCTTTTCTTCTTTACTGCTGGTGCTTTATTGCTCGTGATAGTTGCGTAGTAGGCCTCCGTCTACGACGTAGGTGCTGCCGGTGATGTAGGCGGCTTCGTCGGAGGCCAGGAAGGCTGTAAGGGCGGCTACATCGTCGGTGGTGCCGAGGCGGCCGAGGGGGATGTTGGCGAGGAGAGCGTTGAGCTTGGGCTTATCTTCGAGGAGAGACTTGTTGATGGGCGTGGAGATCGCTCCGGGAGCGATGTTATTGACGGTGATGCCGAAGGGGCCGAGCTCTACGGCGAGGTTGCGCATGAGCATCCGCATACCGCCCTTGGAGGCGCAGTAGCTGCTGAAGTTGGGGAAGACCATGTCCTCGTGGACGGAGGAGATGTTGAGGACGCGGCCGGGGAGATGGGCGGCTTTCAGCTTCCTGACAAATGCCTGGGTTAGAAAAAAGGCGCCCTTGAGGTTGACGTCGAGCACCTGATCGTAGTCGGCCTCGGTGACGTCGCAGAAGGGAGCGTTCTTCTCGACGCCGGCGTTGTTGATGAGGATGTCGCAGCGATGGAGCTGGGCGTAGGCCTGGTCGACGAGGTTCTGGGTGTCGGCGATCTTGGAGACGTCGGCCTGGACGACGATGGCTTTGCCACCAGCTGACTCGATTTTTGAACGGGTCTCTTCGGCGCCTTCGGGATGGGAGCGGAAGTCGACGACGACGCTGGCTCCCTCGGAGGCGAGGCGGATGGCGATGGCCTGGCCGATGCCGGAGGAGGAGCCGGTGACGATGGCGACTTTATCTTTGAGACGAGTGGGTTGAGAGGGTTGAGTGCTCATAAAGGATTAGGATGCAGCGTTTCGGCGGGCGCGGAAGAAATTTTGCAGTAGTGCGCTGCAGTCGTCGGCGAGGAGGCCAGAGGTGACTTCGAGTTTGTGGTTGAGCTGCGGATGGTTGAGGACGGAGAGGACGCTGCCGCAGGCACCGGCTTTGGGGTCGGGCGCGGCGTAGACGAGGCGGGCGATGCGGGCGTGGAGGATGGCCCCGGCGCACATGGCACAGGGTTCGAGGGTGACGTAGAGGGTGCAGTCGTTGAGGCGATAGTTGGTGAGGGCCTGGCCCGCGGCGCGGAGTGCGACGATTTCGGCGTGGGCGGTGGGATCGTGATCGCGGAGGACGCGGTTATTGCCGCGGGCGAGGATGTCTCCGTTGGGGCCGACGAGGATGGCGCCGACGGGGACCTCTCCGGCAGCTTCGGCGGCGTGGGCCTCGGCGATGGCGGCGCGGAGGAAGACGAGGTCGTCGGTCTTCAAGATGGGGGGTGGCGCGGGCATTTGGGTTTTAGTGTAGCGGGTCGGGAAAGCGGTCGTGCTTCGCACGATGCCCACTCATGCGATGAAGCTGCATGAATGGGGCACCCGGTTTTGGCGGTTGGCGACCAGCTTTAGTTGCGGGTTAGATGGATTGGGTGAGGACGCGGTTGAGGCGTTGGACGAAGGCGGCGGGGTCTTTGAGGGTGACGCCTTCCATGAGGAGGGCCTGATCGAAGAGGAGCCATGCGGCGTCTTCGGCGAGGGGATCTTCGAGGTGGGTGACGAGTTTTTTGACGATCTCATGGTCGGGGTTGATCTCGAGGGTGGGTTTGGGGGGGGGGGAAGTCGGCCTGGCCCATGGCGCGGAGCATCTGCTGCATCTGGATGGAGGGTTCGTCCTCATCGGAGACGATGCAGGAGGGGCTATCGGCGAGGCGGACGGAGACGCGGACGTCTTTGACACGGTCGCCGAGGATGGACTTGAGCTTGTCGAGGAGAGGCTGCATGGCCTCGTTGGTGGCAGGCTCGGTGGTGGCGTCGGCTTCGTCCTTGCGGTCATCTTTGAAGTCGTCGGTGGTGGCGGCTTTGTTGACGGCCTTGAGGTCGAGGTCGCCGTACTTGTCGATGCCGGAGAAGACGATCTCGTCGATGTCGTCGTCGAGGAGGAGGACTTCTATGTCTTTCTTCTTGTAGATCTCGAGGAGTGGGGAGGTGCGGAGGAGAGACTCTGCGCCACCGGTGATGTAGTAGATGCTCTTCTGGCCTTCCTTCATGCGCGACTTCACGTCGGCGAGGCTGGTGAGGCCTTCGACCTTGGTGGACTTGAAGCGGACGAGGTCGAGGAGGGACTCGCGGTTGGCATAGTCGCCGTAGAGGCCTTCCTTGAGCGGACGGTTGTACTGGGTGATGAAGGCGAGGTACTTCTCGGGCTGGTTGATGGCGAGGTTCTTGAGCTCGGAG
>JANYER010000008.1 GCA_025359825.1 Granulicella sp. | reverse complement strand
TGCCACGCTTACGCAGACCGACGAAAGCGTTCTCGATGTCGCCCTTGGCTTCCTGAAGGGCCTTAAGACAGTCGCCCATGGGGGCGCCGGACTTTTCGCGGAGTTCCTTGACGAGTTTGGCGTCGATCTTTACAGCGGTATCGGTAGACATAGTTATCCTTGTTGTTGCGTTCGGACAGCCGGAGATTGAGGCGGCTGTAAAGAGTGGCGCGGGCTGAAGCCCGCGCCACAAATATAAAGGTCTGCGGTTACGGCACGGCTAAAGCCGTGCCCGTCCACAATGGTAGTATCCGCGGCGAAGAAACACTGCGAATAAGGCCGGGACATCCGCCGCACAGATACTCCGCAGCGGATGCGGCCTTTGGCTTACGCTCCAGCGTGCGCGGAGACAGCCTCTGCTTCCGCTTCCGGCTCCGAAGAGGCAGCGGGTGCCTTACGGATATTGCCGCCGAGAACGGCTTCGAGGTCGACGGTCTCGTCTTCATCGATGGCATCGGCTGCGACAGGAGAGGACTCCTGCACTTCGCCGGCCGCGGCTTCCAGGGCCACTTCGCCATCTTCACCGACATGCTCGGGGGAGACTGCGAGGGGCTGGATATCAGCAGCTTCGTTTGCGAAGGCCTTCTCCGAGATCATCTGGACGCCTTCTGCGGCGGAATCAGCGATCTTCGTGGTGAAGAGGCGGATGGCGCGCAGAGCATCGTCGTTACCAGGAATGACGTAATCGACGACGGTGGGGTCGCAGTTGGTATCGACGACGGCAACGACCGGGATGCCGAGCTTGCGGGCTTCCGCGACGGCGATGGCTTCGTTGTTGGAGTCAACGACGAAGATCGCATCGGGGAGACGCTTCATGCTCTTGATACCCGAGAGGTTAGTCGAGAGGTGCTTGCGCTCGCGCTCGAGCTTGATGACTTCCTTCTTGGTGAGCAGCTCGTACCTTCCGTCCGTGGACATATCGTCAAGTTCCTGTAGCCGCTTGACGGACTTCTGCACGGTAACCCAGTTGGTGAGCAAACCACCCAGCCAGCGGCTGTTAATGTAGGGCATACCGGCGCGGTTCGCTTCTTCAGCGATGGCATCCTGCGCCTGGCGCTTGGTGCCGACGAAGAGGATGTACTTGCCCGAAGCGGTGAGGTCAGTAACGAACTTGGCGGCTTCCTTGAAGAGCTTGAGGGTCTTCTGGAGGTCGATGATGTAAATGCCGTTGCGCTCGCCGAAGATGTATTCCTTCATCTTGGGGTTCCAGCGCTTGGTCTGATGCCCGAAGTGAACGCCTGCTTCGAGCAGTTCTTTCATCGTGATATTTGCCATGGAGGCTCCTTGGTGAAGACAGCCGGGTATGGACGCCGGTGCCTGGATTGATCCCGCTGCCTGACGAAACAGGCTTGGGAGATTGAACTCCTTGCCGCAAGAGGTAAACCCTGCGGGTGATGCGAGTGGAGGAGATCAGGCTGAGAAGCTTGATCTCCCCCGCATAGCGTTTCTCGGAAGGAAAGAAAAGCAGCAGCAAAAGAATTTGCTGAGAAGCTTTTTCTTTACCGCTTCGAGAACTGGAAGCGAGCGCGAGCGCCCTTCTGTCCGTACTTTTTGCGTTCCTTCCCGCGCGAGTCGCGGGTGGTGAGGCCTTCTGCCTTGAGCGCCTTGCGAAGCTCAGGGTTGAAGAGCATCAGGGCGCGGGCGATACCAAGCTTGACGGCGTCGGCCTGACCCATGACACCGCCACCCTTTACGGTGGTGATGACGTCGAAGGTCTCTTCGATGCCGGCGATTCCGAGTGAACGCTTGGCTGCTGCACGCTGCTGAGCAGTGACGAAGTACACATCACACTCTTTTTTGTTGACGGTGAACTTGCCGCTGCCGGGACGCAGGAAGACGCGGGCGATGGAGGACTTGCGCCGGCCGGTTCCGTAGAATTGAACTAGATCTGCCATGGTGCTCCTTGAACTTGCTTGCTGGAACCCGGGGCTAAAGCCCTTGAGTTCTCGATGCTTGATTCAGTGGGCTAAAGCCCACTGCTAATCCGAAAGAACTAAACCTGAAATTCCAAAACGAAAACTCTTCGCTTAAGCGATCTTTGCCTTCGGCGCGTTGGAAGCGTGGAAGTCCAAAGGCTGAGGCTGCTGAGCGAGGTGCGGATGCTGGCTGCCCTTGTAGACCTTGAGCTTGGTTGCCATTTGGCGGCCGAGCTTGGACTTGGGAAGCATGCCCTTGACGGCCTGCTCTACGATGGCCTCGGGACGGCGGGCGAGCAGCTTGATGAAGGACTCTTCGCGGAGACCACCGGGGAAGCCGGTGTAACGGCGATAGAGCTTGCTGTCTGCCTTGAGGCCGGTGAGGACGATCTTCTCGGCATTGATGATGACGACGTGGTCGCCCATATCAATGTAAGGAGTGTAGAGGGGGTTCGTTTTGCCGGCGAGGACCGAGGCGGCGGTGGTGGAGAGGCGTCCGAGAGTCTTGCCGGAGGCGTCGATTACAAACCACTTGCGCTTGATGTCTTTGCCGCTGGGGATAGTAGTGCTGTTATTCATTTGTAGTACTCCCTGGTTCTGCCGTCTTCATGGTCGGCGTGGTTCTGAAGATATGGGTCGAACGATTTGTATTGCTTGTGCTGCTGTACCGCGTGTTGCAGGTTACTCAAGGCAAGCAGCGTATGAAGGCCGCCTGCGAAGCTTGTGAAAACGTCAGTCGTATGAAACCTGAGGGAACGAGGATCGACTCTCGAACGCTGGATAACGAGACGACTGGACCGCCAGGATCTCGCGCAAAGCCGGATGGTGTGGCCTGAGGATGGGTGCTTGGTGGGCGACTATGGTGTTGCAGCTGCCCCGCTTGGATCCACCACGTTGTCCTGTCGGGCTACGCCGGCGGTGAGAGGAAACACACCAAGGGATAGACGCTGGACTGCGCGAACTCTAAGAATAGCCGAACCCCCCGGCGCGAGTCAACGACGGAAGTAGGAAGAATACTGACTGGTATGATCGCTTCTGTGCAATCCCTGACTTGATTGCACAGGATGCAATCAAAGCCGGATTGCAGCAGTTTCGGGGGCAAACAAAGTGGAATTCGTAAAACAGCCATTGAGTCAGAGCTTTTGGGGGCGATCTACCAACCGCTGGATGGCGCTGGTGGCCTCTCTAGTGGTTACGGCCTTTGCTGCGATTCTGGTTCTGGTCCCGGACAACTTCTTTGCCGACGACAGCTACTTTTACTTCCAGGTCGCGTGGAACTTCGCGCGGGGCCAGGGCAGTACCTTCAATACAATCATGCCCACGAATGGCTATCATCCGCTGTGGATGCTGCTTTGTGCCGGTG
>JANYER010000480.1 GCA_025359825.1 Granulicella sp. | reverse complement strand
GGTCTTCCCAAAAGTGGGCAAGAGCTTGTTGACCGTCGAACGGTCGCCCGGATAGGAAGCCTTGTGCTCCTTCGAGTATTCGAGAGCGTCTGTTGCGATCTCCTCAAAGAAGACCGGGACTCTCGGACGCACCTCCGGCATCTTGATTCCCATGCGGGCGTCAGTCTTCCTGCGCTGGTAAAGAGCGATCGCATCTGACCGTCTGCCGACCTTCTCCCGGCGCCGTTTTCCCTCGACATAGTAATTTATCCACCAAATCCCACTTTCTGGTGGCTGTTCGTACACGCCCTTTATCGCTAATTGTTCGCTTTGTGCTTTTCTTGCCATGGCCCTAAAACCCTCGTCATTGCTGTAAAATAATAATGACATCGAAGGTGGGTAGGCAGTCAAATTGGTGGCTGTTTTGGTGGCTGTTGGTACCGGATTTTTGAGCGATTTTATGCGATCCGGTGCAAGCTTTCTAGGAGCTAAACCATTTTAAATCAACAGCAGTGCAAGCCGGTGCAACCGGGTGCAAACTCCAAAATTTCACTGTTAACCGAAGGGTTGTAGGTTCGAGTCCTACCTCAGGAGCCATATTTTGAACAACATACAGCAATTTCAGTAAACCCAACCCCACAGAACCCTACACTAAGCGCAAAGAGCCTTTCTGGGCAGGACCATCTGCACCACTTTGCTGTTTGCTTTCTGCTTTGCTTTCATCGCAGCTCGGCCATAAACATTCATGGTCGTGCTGATGTTGGCATGACGCATTAGGCCCTTTTGCATTCCTGCATTCGCTCCCGTTTCATCCAAGAGTCCATGGTAGGAGTGCCTGAAAGCGTGCCACCCAAGCCCCATGATGCCGATACGCTCACCAATAGGCTTTAGGTGTAAGGCAAGCACTTCTAAGATACGCAAACCAGTGCACAGGGCAACAATAGCCATCGTGCGAATTGATTCGCGAATCTCAGGCAGCAATTGTTGAAATTCCTCACGGGTGAGGGTGATCAATATTTTCTGCCAGCGACTGCCGCCCTTCACTTTTACGAGTTCAAACGGATTGCGTTGCACCTCTGCCAAACCCCAAAGCGTCGCTCGCTCAAATAACAAGTGCAGCACACGTTTGATGTGTGCTCTTGTCTTTGGAGCTAGGGGCAGGAAAGTACATCCATAGGGCGCATCTCGCTCAATGGTGTTGATTGCCACTGAGGTCTGATGTGCCGATTGATGTATGACGTGTAGCCTGACGCAGTTGAATATGCGAGGCCGTCGCCTTTCACCCCACCTGAAGGTTGAGCGAGTAACTCTACTAGCCTTTCCTTTTTAACGAAGCGATCAATGACGACTCCAAATGTAGGCTCGATTCGCGTTCTGAAAGTAACTGCCCCATTCATGCGGAGCAACTGTTCTTGGAGTGCTATCCGTGCCTTCCAGCTTGGACCGCTCATAAGCTGCTACAGATCCGCAGAGCGTGCAGGAGAAATCTTTTCCTCGCCGGCATGAAGGACGTGGTCACACTCCTGCTCGATCCCACCAGAGTTACAAATGTTCTTAAGCGTCTCCGCGTATACAAACTGCGGAAACAAGCTTTTAGCAAACGCATTTGCACCAGATAGCGCGTGTACGTCTTTCCTGGCGTAGAAGAAAACGATCTGCTTCAAATCAAAAAGCAGTTTCACCAGCTCATGACTAGAGTTTTCTCTTCCCCTTGCAAATCATTGCATCTTGACTTTGCCTCTATAGAAGTTGATTCTTTGTGACACTTAGCAAAGTTTTTTCTAATGTACAAGGCCGACTCCCGCGCGCCGCTCTTTGGTATTGCTTTCGTAATCGAAATGCGGGACCTTCGTCCCGGCAGGATTCCAGAAAATCTAGAGTAGGCAGGTTCTTATGTCGAAGTCTCGTGCGCTTTACTTTCTCGCGGCTGTGTTGCCTTGTGTTGCGATCAGTGCTCAATCGATGGATGCTCAGACTTCGGTTCAGCTCTTTGGGTCGACCTTCGTTCGTGCTTCCACGTCGGGGGCATCCACGGCCAAGCCACTGACCTTCAATAGCGCGACCGTCAACCTGACCTGCGCCAGTGGAGCGCCGATCAAGGCGGTCCTGTCCTCTACCTCCGATGGACGGGGAAATCTGCTGGTCGATAACTTCGTCCAGATGTCGGTCACCCTGGCTGGCGTGAAGACAGGCCCCACTGGAGTATGCCGGGGTGGCACTTCGGAGGGCGGACAGAGCGGAACGCAGCAGAACTGTTTCAACTCCAACTACCAGGGAGCTGCGACTACGCTCAATGGATCGGACCTAACCGGCTATGCGGTCACAGGTGGAGTCGCTCCCATTGATGTCAGTGGCTTGCTCTCCGTGGGCACGCAGCAGGCGACCATTGATCTCGTCGACACCGGGACCGTGCTGACCAATGCACCCGTCTACCTCATCACCAGCTGCACCCAGGGCGGAGTCACGGGCCCGGCGACCATAACCGGCAATCCCATTCCGACCGACAATCCGCCCCCTGCACTTCTCGCTCAGGACTTTACCTTCAATCCAACCCCCGGACAGGCAGTCGGCTTCACCTACGACGTCTCCACCTCGCAGCAGAATGGCAACCTTCAGCTCACCGCCGGCACCATCCCCAGCACCCAGGACATGCCTTTGGATCCTGTCCTCTGGCAGAGCCAATATGCGGTTGGCACATCCTTCGCCACCTCCAGCTGCATGGTGCACCGCGGCGAGCTGTTGAACGGCCAGTCCGCCTGCAAGCTCTACACTCTAACCTGCCAGGTCGGCACGGGGGCAACCTCGGCCGGCGCACTCTGCCCAGTCTCCCAGCTTCGGGATGAAGTCTTCAGCGATCAGTTCACCGGTCCGGCATTCCAGCTTCCCGACATCCTCGGGCCAACCGGAAAAACCTATCATCAGGGCGTCGGTCTGCTGATGGCAGCAGAGAACTGGACCGGCGGACCGTGCATCTTCGACTCCGCATCCGGCCTACAAGCGCAGAACTGTCCGCAGAACCTGCTCACCTTCTTCGCATCGCCCGGAGTCATCGCGCCGGCCTCCATGCTGGCGACTCCGAAAGTGAAGTCACTGCTGCGCGCGGCCTTCGCTGCCGACGATGGGGGTGATGAAGAGTTGTCGATGGATGGTACCGGCACTCACCCCAACTCAACCTTCCTCTCGGTTTCGGGAATTCCGGAAGATCTCACCACCGTGACCGTCACCGGCCAGCATCCCGGCGGCTGGGTCAACACCCATAGCGTCAAGGTGGGCCTGTCCAGCGAACCGCCCGTACTCCCCAACACTGTCCCCAATTATCAGAACTTCCTCGCCTCGCCCATCCAGGGCATCACCTACGGTCTCGCTCCGGCGAGCACCGTGCTGTCAACCAAATTCGCAATTCCCGGAGACGTCAACCTCCCCAACGCAAACGGCTGCCCGCTGGCCGGACATCCCGGTGCGCCCATCGCCTCCGTCTTCGCCCCACCATCGCAGACCCTCAGCATCCCGGCGGACGGCCAGTATCTGCTCCACTACTTCGCCCAGGACTGCGCCGGCACGGAGGAGCTCATGTTTAGCTCCGTCGGAACCGGTGGATGGACGACCTCCTTCTTCACCGTACCCATCAACGTCGATACTGTCGTCCCGGTCGTATCCAGCGCGCCGGTCCTCTCTCCCGCTCCGGCAACCATCCACGGCAAGCCAAACTCCTACGTCAAGAACCAGCACGTCACCGCTGCCTATAGCTGCACGGATAACGCTGCAGGCGTCGCAACCTGCGGTGCCTCTTCCTGGAGCGGCCCGGGCACACTCAACACCGGCGTAATCAGCAGCCTGGTCGACACCTCCACCACCGGTCTCAAGACCTACACCGTGAAGACCACCGATGCGGCCGGCAACACAGGCGTACCTGTCTCAGTCACCTACAACGTCGAGAACGCGCAGGCCAACATGGTCATGCTGCAATCGGCACCGTCCACCGTAAAGACCGGCACGCAGATGAGGTACGAGCTGATCGCCCTCAACCTCGGTCCGGATGAAGCCAGGGACGTCGTCATCAAGGACATCCTGCCCGCTGGCACGACCTTCGTCAGCGCTACGCTGGAAGACATCACCTGCGTCCTCTTCAGCAACTGCAACGTGCCCCCTCCGCCTGGTGTCTGCAGCATCTCAGGCGCAACCCTTACCTGCAATGTAGACAAGTTGAAGTCCCTCTCCTTTACCGCTCTACCGGGCATTGGAGTCAACCTGATCGTTTCGGTCACCGCACCTGCGTCGAGCACCCTCAAGAACACAGCCACCGTTCAGAGCGTCGACGCCGATCCAAACCCGGGCAACAGTATCTCGATCGCAACCACACTCGTTCGTCGGTAGTCGTTCCAGCAACCTGTCACCGCGCTAACACGACGGTTCCGCCCTGGAGCCCGTTCCATGGTCCCGGATCCCCATCCAAGAGAGCCCCATTCATCGCAGCATCATTGTGATGGGTGGGGTATCCACCACTCAACCCAGCCAACCCATTCCTGACGGCCTCTAACAAAAACTCAAACCAACCCAAAAACTTCCACTGTGGAAGGGCACGGCTTCAGCCGCGCCATATGAGCCCTCTCCCCAACATCCTTTTCCCGGTTCGCCGCAGGCGAACCGGGAAAAGGATGTCAAGCCCCCAGCACCCACAAAGATCCGCTAACTCCATGCTCATCAACACATAAAATCCTAAAATAAATGAGTCTTTAGTTATGGTGCACTCGCTACAATAGAACTAGAGAACAAAAAAGGAAGTTCACTCGACGTACCACCGAGGCTAACTCTTTTGTTTTCTATTTTTTACCCGTAACCCCTTTGCCTTCTAATATTTAGAGAGGTAGTTAACAGCTAACTCGAAGCAACAAAGGACTTCGTCAAGTTACCCCCCCCGGGGGGGGGAGGGTAGTCGGAACGATAGGGAGCAAGGTCGCCCAATGCGTGATTAAAGTGCGTGACCAGGGCATGACCTACGGTGTAGCAGTACCACCACCACTCACCGTCTGAGTAGCCTCCCGATACATCTGCTTCAGATCGGCCCGCTCCAGAATCTTGTCTCCGCCCTGTTCTGCGCGGATTGCATCGTAGGCCTTAATCGCCTGGCGGCTATAGCTCACGTCATCGCCGCTGCTCTTGCTGACCCTGGCCGCAGTGTGGAGCAGGTAGTAGATGTTTGCAATCTCCGGCTTCATGCCGGACTTCTCCGCCTGCCCCAGGTCGCTCAACAGCGCTTGCCGTGCGGGCGCTAGTGTCTGGGTCTGGATCAACGCCGCCGAGAGGGTAGAGGAGAGTCGAATCGCAACAATGCGAGCATAGTCCGCACGCTTCGCTACCAGCGGCGTAAGCGCAGCAACCGTCTCGCGGGCGCGTCCCTGCGCAAGGGCAACTCGCGCCAGGTTCAACTTCGAAAGGATGACGACGCCGGCCTCCTTCCCATGGCCAGCCAGTTGCAGGGCCTTCTGGTACTGCGCTCCGGCTGCCTTGGTATCGCCCTTGTAGAACTCGATGTCGCCGCGGGTATTCAGAACCTCCGCCATCAGGACATCGTTCTTCAAATCGTGCGCGGCTGCTTCCGTGCCTTCGAGGGCGGTGGTTGCCTCCGCCAGCCGTCCGGACCGGGCCAGTGTCAGCGCCAGGCTGTTCTGCACCTCGACCAGGTCTTTGGTCTTGTCATTCAAGGCGCGCAGGCCCTTCAACGCGTCCTGCATCGACGTCACCGCTGCCCCGTAGCGGCCTTCGTCGGCGAACACCTGGCCCATCTGCTGCGAGACCAACGCCGCACGCTGCTGGTTGTCAGCCTTGCGGGCAAGCTCCAGTGCGCGAATCAGAGCCTTGATGGCTTCGTCGTACTGTCCGTCGCGCGTATACGCCTCGCCCATGCCGGAGAGGCTTTCGGCGATGTAGCCGGGCACGGCCAGCTTCTCGCGCAACTGAAGTGCCTGCTGGAAATAGGTAAAAGCATTACCAGTATCGCCGCGCGTCAGATACACCGACGCGATGTTGTTCAGGCACAGCGCTTCGAAGTTCTCGTCGCCATTCTCGCGCTGGGTGCGCAGAGCTTCTTGATAGGCCTGCAGAGCCTCATCCGGCTGGCCGCGGTCGTGCAGCAGCACGCCCATGTCCATCAGAGTGTCACCGACCTCTTTGTTCATGCCGATCTCGCGTAGCAGCTGCAGCGCGCGCTTGTAGCTGGCCAGCGCACCGTCCGGGTCGCCGGAGCTGGATTGCACCTGCGCCATCTCGTCCAGCGCAGCAGCGACGCCGCGCTTCTGCCCGATCTTCTCGTTGATCGCGATGGAATCCTGGTAGTTCCGCAGTGCATCGTCCGGCTTATTCAGCAGCCGATAGGTAATTCCCATCGCCAGCTCGACCAGCGCCTTCATCTCCGAGTTATTGGTTTGGATCGTGATGCTGATGGCCTGGCTCAGCGGCTCCAGCGCAGCCTGCGGATTATTGCTGGTCAGCTCCAGCACGCCCATCTGCCATAGCGCGCGAACGTTCTTGGGATTGTCCTTCAGCAGCGCTGTCGTCAGTACGCGTGCCTTGTCATACGCGCTGGTGTCGATATACAGACTGGCTAGCGTGTACTGAACATCTGTATCACCCGGCAGGTTCCGGAACAGTACCTCGTACGCTTCGATGGCCTTCTTGTTTGCCTGCGTGATGCGTGCGTGGTTGGCGTTGATCAGGTCCTTGACCGTCGCAGGCAGCGGCTGCGTCTCCGCCAACTCCACCGCCCGGCGGGAGGACTGCTGCGCCTCGGCCTGGAAGCCCAGCTCGCTTTGCACTTGAGAGAGCAGCGCAAACGCCTGCGCAAACTGCGGGTCAGCCTGCACCGCGGTGGTCAGCAACTTGCTGGCTTGAATATTGTTTCCGGTGTGAGCCAGAGGAAGGGCTTCGTTATAGCTGCGCAAAGCAATCGGCGAGGTAGACGTAGCCTCGAACGAACGAGCGCGTGCCGATTTGATATCCGCCGAGGATAGCGCCAGGTTCTTGCGCACGGATTCAGCCAGCGTATTGATGGCGGTCGGCAGGTCCTTCTCGGTTGACTGCGCCTTCAGGGTGGTCGTGTTGTTGTTCTTGAGGTCCTGTACCAGCACCTCAATGTTGATCTGGTCGCCCAGCCGGACATACTGGCCCGAGACTACGGTATCCGCTGTAACCAGCCCGGAGATACGTTGCAGCATCGGCGTATCGATGGTCGATTGCGGAGTCAGCCGCAGGTCCGAATAGACTTGTCGCAGCCTCTCCGAAGAGATCGTATGTAGATTCGCCGACTGCCCGACAGCCGTGCTCAACATGTCGGCAACGCTGGTGCTCATCCAGTCCAGACTCGGATCGCCGGACGCATTTCGCAACGGAAACACCGCCAGCGAAACCCCGCTGCCGGTCGTCGCTGACGTTGCCGTGCGACCAGCCGAGTTGCCGCGAACTAAATAGTAGCCACCGGTCAGCAGCCCAACAGTCAGCACCGAAGCAGGCACAACGATCTTCCAAGAGAGTCTGCGCGGAGCAACGGCCGGTTGATACACCCGGGAGATCGGTCCACCGCCTTCCAGCGCATCCAGATCCCGAAGTAGCTCAGTCGGATCCTGGTACCGCAGCGTGACATCCCGCTCGAGACAGCGTGAGACGATTGCGCAAAGCGGTTCCGGCAGGGAAGGGTCAATCTCCGTCAGCGACCCCACCGCCTGCTGGGTGCGCATAATCAGCCGCGACACAGCTGTAGGAGCCTGGTACGGCATCTGGCCGCTCAGAAGCTCATAGAAGATGATCCCCAGCGCGAAGATGTCGGACCGCTGGTCCACCGTCTTCCCCAACGCCTGTTCAGGAGACATATAGTCCATCGTCCCCACCAGGCTGCCGGATTGGGTCATGCCGTTATCTTCCAGCGTACGGGCCAGTCCGAAATCCATCACCAGCACGCGCCAGTTGGAGTCCATCAGAATGTTCTGCGGCTTCAGGTCGCGATGGACGACACCAACGTGATGAGCAGCCTCCAGCGCCTGGCACACCTGCCGCATAATCGCGATCACCTGCGCCTGGGTGAACTTGCCCTTCTCTCGGATGATGGCATGAAGGTCTTGTCCATCGACGTACTCCATCGTGATGAACTTCATGCCATCGGCTTCACCCAGATCGTAGATGCGAATGACATTCTTGTGCGTCACCTGCGACGCCAGCAGCAGCTCCTGCTTGAAGCGGTCAATGATGGCAGGGTCCAGCGCAAACTCCGGACGAATCACCTTGAAGGCAACCAGCCGCCCAATCTCCAGGTCGCGCGTCTTGTACACCGCTCCCATACCGCCGACGCCCAGCAGACTCACAATCTCGTAACGACTGCCAATAATGGCACCCGCTCGCAGAGTGTTGGGAACTGGTGGCGGAGTAGCCCAGGCATCGCCTGCGGAAGATAGGCTGTGGTGAGCGGCGGACGCGCCGCCGAACAGCGTCTCCTGAGAGCTGGCGGCACTGGACGGAGTCGGAGCAGCTGAATCGGAGCCTGAAGCCGCTTCAAAGATCTCTGCCGCTGAAATATTCAAAACTGTCTGGTCGTCGTAGGAGGGCAGATCCTCCGGGCGGATAGCCGGATGGTTCGAGGACGAACTCTCTCCAGGCGCTGGAGTCCGTACTCCTCCCGCCCCGCCGAAAGCGGACGCATCGTCTCTTTTGGACCCGCCGTTATCGCTCATAGCTTGATGCTGTTTCGTTCACGGACGCTGGAGCTCGATTCAGAACTTCTTCTGGTGCCGTTCCAGCCGCAAAAGGTGGAGTCTGGCCTGATCCGAATCGTAGTAGGTTAATTCAACATACTATGCCATTTGCACACTATTCTGGAGGGAGATTTGCGCAGAGAAACCTGTCCATGCACGGAGTTGCAGTTAAGCTCTAAAATCAGCAGGCTCTCCCGCGATTCCCGAAAGTTTCGACTACCCAGACTCTCCATGGTCAAGTAACCTGCCGAGTAGACCCCAAAGAACTGAAGGAAGGCCCGTCCCAACCTGCGATGACGCAACCCATGACACAAACAATTAAGTACAACCTGCAACTTGTCTCCGGAGATGCGTCCAGCGAGCGTGTCCTGTTGAACCACTTTCCCTTCACCCTTGGCAGGCTCGAAGACCGCGATTGGGTCGTAGTGGACGCCTCCGTCTCGCGCGACCACGCAGCCGTCGTCGCCGAGGAAGAGGGCTGTGCCATCGTCGATCATGGCAGCCGCTTCGGCACCTTCGTTAATGGAGAAAAGATTGATCGCCGCGTACTTCGTATCGGCGATGTCATCCAACTCGGCTCGCTCAACGGGCCAAAGCTACGCTTTGGCAGCAACGCCAAAGGGTCAACGGCGACCCCGCTTGATGCAGGCGGCCAGGGGCAGAGAACGGAGTTTGAGCGCCTCCAGTGGTTCCTCGACGCAGCCCGCCGCCTCAACGAGTTCGGCGCCATCGACGAGATCCTCGTCTCCCTGCTGGACACCACGCTCCAGCTCACCAAGGTCGAGCGCGGCTTCGTCTTCCTCAAAGAGGCCGATGGCCCGCTCCGCCTCGCCGCGAGCCGCACCAAGGAAGGAACGGTGCCTGAGGACGACTCCACAATCTCCCGCTCCGCCATCCAGCAGGCCATCAAGAGCGCCTCTAAGTTCATCGTCACCGACACTCTCTCCGCGGAAGCCGAGCAGAAGTCGGAGAGCATGGTCGTCAACAGCATCCGCTCCGTCATCTGCATCCCCTTGCGCCGTCGTTCGGGCGCGGATGCCCACTCCGAGACCATGGGTGTCCTCTATCTGGATAGCAGGCTCCACGCAGGTCGCCTCAGTGTCGTCGAGCACGATCTGCTCGAGACCATCGCGAAGGAAGCAGCCGCGCTCGTAGAAAATGCCTCTCTGGCCAAGTCGGAGGTCGCAGCTCGCAAGTACCGAACGGAGCTGGCTATCGCAGCGCAGATTCAGCAGGGCCTCATGAAAGTACAGGTTCCGCGGTTGCCATACGTGACGGTTGCTGCGCAGAGCATCCCCTGTCTGGAGATTGGCGGCGACTTCTACGACGTCATCGAATCACATGGCTGCCTCTACGTCATCATCGCGGACATCTCGGGCAAGGGAATCTCAGCCGCTCTACTTGCCTCCACCCTGCAGGGCATGCTCTACGCCCTCGCCCAGGCGGACCTGCCGCTACCTGAGATTGCTGCCGTCGCCAACCAGTTCATCTTCAGCAAGAACGTCGGCAAGTACGCCACTATGGTCATGGTCCGGGTCACGGCCGATGGTGTGGCCGAGTACATGAACTGCGGCCACATCAAGCCACTGGTGGTCTCCGGTACGTCGGTCCTTCAGTTGCCGGAGTCCAACATGGTCGTCGGTCTGCTGCCGAACATCACCTACGAGTCCACCACTCATCAGCTCAAGGCAGGGGAGCGCATCATCCTGGTCACAGACGGAGTTACAGAGGCAGAAAACGAGGCCGGAGACTTCTACGGAGACGACGCCCTGGCTACGGCCGTTCTCCTCCCGACGGTCGATCAAATCCTCGCCGAGGTCCAGGGCTTTATGGGTGCCGCTCCCAGTGCAGACGACTGCACCATCGTCGAACTCAGCTACAAGGGAAACAATGGCGGGAACTGATGCTGCTGTGGCATAGCAGATCGTCCCCCGCAGGGCGGCCTTTTTTTTTAGTCAAAATGAGGCCACAGCATTTGCAACCCTGAACTCCGAAGGGCATGATGGTGTGCAAGCAAATTGCACTCTAAGCTCGTGCCTCCGCGAATTCCGTGGAGCTCGGTTAGAGAATCTTCCGTCTGTCCCTATGAGGTTCGTTTGCGTCGCCTAATCCAATCCCTCCTTCTAGTGTCGACCTGCCTCGTCCTGTACCCCTCGGGAGCTCTTGCTCAGGCACCAGCAGCGCAGGCTGCTCCAACGCCAGCCGCCGCTCCACCAAGACCCGCCCATCCCAAGCACATTCTTGTTATTGGCGCGTCCAAAGGCTTCGAACACGACTCGATCTCTGACGCGATGGTTGCTGTCTTCCAAATGGGCCGCGAAAGTGGACTATGGGAGACGATTCTCCGCACCGATACCGAGCTTCTGACGAAGAAGAACCTTGGCCGCAACGCCAAGACGCTCGGCTACTTTGACGCCGTTGTCTTCGCCAGCCCTACGGGGGAGATGGATCTGGACCCATCACAGAAGGCCGACCTGCTCTCCTTCATCAAGGAGGACGGTAAAGGTTTCGTAGGCGTCCACGCCGCGCTCGACTCCAACTACAACTGGCCCGAGTACGGCGAGATGATCGGTGGCTGGTTCGATCAGCACCCCTGGATGACCTTTGACGCACCAATCATCAATGAAGCTCCGGGCTTTCCAGCCATGCAGCACCTTCCCGCAGCCTTTACGAAATTCGACGAAATCTATCAGGCCAAAGTCTGGTCCCGAGACAAGGTCAACGTCCTGCTCAGCCTCGACGCCGCCAAACTCAATTACGCCAACAATCCTCGCGTTCATCGCTCCGATCGTGACTTTGCCGTCGCGTGGAGCAAGATGTACGGCAACGGCCGCGTCTTCTACTCCACCCTCGGCCATACCAACGAGTCCTGGAAAGACCCCGACGTCCGCAAAATGTACTTCGAGGCGATCAAGTGGTCCCTCGGCATGACGGAAGGTAGTACTGCCACCCATCCTGCGCTCCCGGCGAAAAAAGGAAGCAACTGAGGATGAAACTTGGCGTCTTTACTCCACTACTTTCACAATTGCCGCTGGAAGCCGTCCTCGATAAACTCCGGAGCCATGGCATCTCGACGGTAGAGCTGGGGACTGGCAGCTATCCGGGGGACGCGCACTGCAAGCTCTCCATGCTCGACGACCCTGCCCAGCTCAAAGACTTCCAACAAAAGCTCAAAGACTTCGACTTCAACATCAGCGCGCTAAGCTGCCACAGCAATCCACTCCACCCGGATGCCAAACAGGCACAGGCCGCGCAGGAGATCAGCCGCAAGACCATCCTGCTCGCCGAAAAGCTCGGTGTCTCCACGGTGATCGACTTCTCCGGCTGCCCCGGCAGCTCGCCCACCGACCTCTATCCAAACTGGATCACCTGCCCCTGGCCGCCCGAGTATCTCACTGCACTCAACTGGCAATGGAATCAGGTTGTCACACCCTTCTGGGTCGAACGTGCAAAGTTCGCCCAGCAGCACAACGTCCGGATCGCCATTGAGATGCACCCCGGTTTCGTTGTCTATAGCCCCGAAACCCTGCTCCGTCTGCGCGAGATCGCTGGCCCGGCCATTGGCTGCAACTACGATCCCAGCCACATGTTCTGGCAGGGGATTGACCCGATCGCAGCCGTCCGCATCCTCGGCGACGCCATCTTCCACGTCCACGCCAAGGACACCCAGATGTACCCCATCAACCTCAACCGCTCCGGCGTCCTCGACACGAAGCTCTATACCGACGAACGCAACCGTGGCTGGATCTTCCGCACCTGCGGCTTCGGACATGGTGCCGAGTGGTGGAAGGAGTTCGTCTCCACCCTGAGGATGTTCGGCTACGACAACGTCGTCTCCATCGAACACGAGGACTCTCTGCTCGCTCCCGAAGAAGGTCTTACCAAGGCAGTCGATTTTTTGAGTACCATCGTTATCAAGGAACCCGCCGGTGCCGCCTGGTGGGTCTAATCTGTAAAGACAAGATGTACTTTCCTGAACATAGAAATGCAATACCGATATCATCCAGACAGAGGTTCATTGGCATCATGGTCCAACTAGCAACGTCATCCCTGAGACTCGCAGCCCTTACCATTGCAGCGTCCATCGCCGTTCAGGCCCCGCTTTATGCGGCTGGAACAATGCACACCAGCCATAGCGACACCTCCAGTCACTACGACCTGGCACGCCTGTTGCGCATCAGCGAGAAGAATCTCGCCCCTGGAATGGCAAGTGAAGTCGCAGGTCAGGCTTCGGCTCCTGCGATCAACGCGGCGGTCATCGAGAACGGGCAATCTGTCTTCCAGCAGAATTGTGCCTTCTGCCATGGCCGCGATGCAGCAGGCGGTGAGACCGGCCCAGACCTCACCCGGTCCAAACTGGTCACGGACGATGTTGCCGGAGACAAAATTGGGGATGTCATCCGTAACGGCCGCCTTGAAAAAGGTATGCCCAAGTTCAACCTCTCCGAGTCGGATCTCTCCGCTACCGTAGCCTTCATCCACAGCCAGCAGACCAAGGCGAATTCTCAAAGTGGCAAACGTCGCGGAGTAGAAGTGGCCGATCTCCAGACCGGCAACTTCGAAGCAGGGAAGAAGTACTTCAATGGCGCGGGCGGCTGCTCCTCCTGCCACTCGCCTACCGGAAACCTCGCCGGCATCGCCACCAAATACCAGGGCCTCCAACTGGAAGAGCGCATGCTCTACCCCCGCGACGTCAAGTCCAAAGCCACCGTCACCCTGCCGTCCGGCGAGACTGTCTCCGGTACCGTCGCCTACATCGACGAGTTCACCCTCGCCCTCCGCGACAGCACCAACACATACCGCTCCTGGCCTCTGGTTGCAATCAAGTACACGGTCACCGACCCGCTCGCCGCTCACGTTGACCTCTTCAGCAAGTACACCGATGAGGACATCCATAACTTGATGGCCTATATCCAGACCCTGAAATAAACACCGTAGGGCCGCGGGAGCAGGACACAGGAGAAGACGAAGGGCAAGTCATGCGCGGTACAGTCCATCGCCTGCCGTCTTCTTTTGCTTTGTTGCTGTGCTTCCGCCCCGTGGTACATTGAAATCTTGAAACGCCTTCTAGCCATCCTGATGTTGCTAGTCCTGGGCTTTCCCGCAGCCTCGCCTCTGCTTGCGCTCAGCAGCAACACGGCAGAGAGCAAGCTGCCCTCGTGCTGCCGGCGTAACGGAGCACATCACTGCACCTCTCCTGACATGTTCGGTGGCACTCCCGCCGGTACGGTCCTCACTGCTCCTGTCTCTCATTGTGACCAGTACCCCGCCGCTCTTCCTGCTGCAACCTCGGTAGACCTCTTCCTCGTTCACCGGACGATACTGCATCTAGGGCTTGCGAGCGCATCTGCGGTCTTCACTGCGACCAACTTCGTGCCGCCCGCCACTGTCGATCGCTCGGGTCAGACACGCGGGCCCCCCGCAGTAACACCTGCCTCCCTTTAGATCTCCTCCACTCCAGTCGATCTCTCTCCGTTGATAGAATCGAAGCTTCTACCCAGCTCCCTGTCTCTTGCTGCCAGTTTCCGCCAGACCTCGTTCGTCCTCGGTTCAGCAGGAAGCCCTCCGTTTTGCTATGGCTGTATCGACTTGTCGATATCAGGGCAGATCCAGGGCTCCCCTCTAATTTTTGACCGTCGCCAGATCTGTCAAAGCATGGAAATTCAGGCACCAGGAAAGGACCTGTCTATGAGCCGCACCCTTCTTCGCAAAGCCCATCTCGGCCTGACTCTCTTCGTTCTTACGTTGAGCTTTGCGCTCACCTCTGCTGCCTTTGCCCACACCCACCCTGCTGCCATGACGCCCGCCGCAGACTCCACCGTCAGTGCTCCCGACGGCGTCATGATTCACTTCACTGGAGCTGTCGAATCCAAATTCAGCCACATCACCGTCACTGATGCCACCGGGCACGTCGTCAACAAGGACGTCTCTGCGGTTTCCTCCGACGGCAAGATGGTCTCCGTCACCCTGCCGAAGCTGGCGCCTGGCATCTACACCGTCAACTGGGTCGCAGTCTCGGTCGACAGCCATCGCTCCCAGGGCGACTACAAGTTCACCGTAAAGTAATGTTGAAACTCGTCCCCATCCTGAGCATCCTGCTCTCAGTCCTCACCGACGCGGCCTACGCCCTCATCGTAGGCACGCTCCTTACTGTCCGCTGGGTGGAAGGGTTGGACGAGGTGATGCGGGAAGCCACCTCCCAGCCACTCCAACCTATCTTTCCGCAGCAGCTTCAACGCCGCTTGCTGCTCCTCTGCACAGCGGCGCTCGTCCTGGCCCATCTGGCCCGCCCCTGGTTCCTGGCTGCCAGTATGAGCGGCTCGTCGGACTTCCACGCGAACCTCGCACTCATCCCCACCATCCTCTCTTCCACCCATCAGGGCACCCTCTGGTACTGGAACTCCTTCGCACTTGCTGTACTGCTTCTCGGCAGCTACTCGACGAGTCTCACCCGGTGGCTCGCTCCATTCAGCCTGCTCCTCATTGCCTTCTGCAAAGCCGCAACGGGCCACGCCGCCGACCAGGGCGACTTCACTCTCATCGAATCTCTCCAGGCCATCCACATTCTCAGTACGGCCATCTGGGCTGGAACCGTTCTGCTCTCCGGCCTCTACCTGCTCCGCCGCATCGCCGCCCAGCGCAACCCATTCGCTGTCTGGCAGTACTGCGCGAGTCTCTCCGCCACCGCCACCTATGCGTTGGCTGCTGTCCTGATCACCGGTATCTACACGTCCGACAAACAACTCAACAACACTCTCACCGGCCTCACCACCACGACCTGGGGCAAGGTCCTGGTGACCAAGATTGTCTTTGTGCTGCTCGCCCTTACCTTGGGGGCTATCACCCGCTTCCGCTATCTGCGCGCCCACCCCACACCTGCACGGGCCACCCACATCCTCCGCCTGCTCTCGTGTGAGGCTGTCGCCATGGCTATCATCCTCTGTCTCTCCGGAGCCCTTAGCAATAACGCACCGCCAATGTCCGCAATGTAGTGAGTGGAAACCACCATGCAGCTCCGCAGCACAATCCGGCACAAGCAGCGAGGCAGCTTCACCGCTGCGTCTCTGCTCGTTTGCCTGCTGCTGCTCTTCGCATTGCCCTTCGTTGCAGACGCACAAGCGCCTGATTCGATCCTGCCCATCTGCTGCCAATCGAAGGGCCGGCATCAGTGCTCCCTCCGCCTCCACGCTGCCATACAGGCAGGCCAAGCCCAGCAAGAGCAGGGAACCACGGCCACCTCGCCAACCTTGCATGACAAGTGCCCCGACACCCCGCTGGCTCCCGCCGGGACGCACTCCGCAGCATTTGCCATCGCAGCCGTTTAAGACGGCGCAACTCCCCTCCCCCTCACCGCAGTCTCAGCTCCCCAGCAACACCTCGTAAGTCACTCCACCCCAGACCGTTCCAACCCAAAACGCGGACCCCCCTCCTACCGTCCAACTCTCTGATCCCTTCGTATTCAGAATCAGAAACGGCCGCATGTGCCCGTTCCATGCCCAATGACCCCAGGAGGTCTCCGTGTTCCGCACTATCGCAACAACCCTGCTCGCTCTCTCTCTTTCCCTCCCCAACCTTCTTGCTCAGGAGACTATCAACAACGCCTCTCTCAGCGGTCGCGTCACCGACCCCTCAGGAGCCGTCATCCGCTCCGCCTCGGTCACCGCACGCCAGACCAGTACCAACCGCAGCCGCATCCTTCACACCGACGCCGAAGGCCGCTTCCGTTTCCCCTACCTCGAGGTCGGCCAGTATGAACTCACCATCCACCAGCCCGGCTTCGCAGACGCCCGCACTACCGTCACCCTTACCATCGGCGCAGCCTTTGATCTCCCGGTCCGCCTCACCGTTGGCTCCAGCAGCGATGTTGTCAATGTCGAAGCAAACACAGCTTTGCTCGAAACCGATCGCAGCCAGGTCGCTGGAACCATCTCGCAGACCGAGGTCGCCAACCTCCCCTTTAATGGCCGCAACTTCCTCGATCTCGCACTCTTAGTTCCAGGCGTGTCACCGACCAATACTGGATCCAGTCAGCTCTTTGCTGAAACCTCAGCCGTCATCGGCCAAGGCCTCTCGGTCTCCAGCCAGCGCAACTTCTCCAACTCCTTCATTGTCGACGGCCTCTCCGCCAATGACGACGCTGCTGGCCTCGTCCAGTCCGGCTTTGGTCTGGACGTTATTCAGGAGATGCAGGTCGTTACCAGTGGCGGCCACGCCGAGTTCGGCCGCGCCCTCGGTGGATACATCAACTTCGTCTCCAAAAGCGGAACCAGCAACCTGCATGGCTCAGCGTACGGCTATCTGCGTAACCAGCGCCTTAACGCGGCCAACGCGCTCTCTGGCACCAAGCTGCCGCTAACCCAGGCACAATTCGGCGCCTCACTCGGCGGCCCCATTCTGCGCGACCGAACCTTCTACTTCAGTAACTTCGAGCAGCGCAATCTCAACCAGAACGGCATCGTCACCATCACCTCCGCCAACGCCGCTGCCATCAACCCTGTTCTGCAAAGCAGTGGCTACAAGGGGCCGCTGCTCGCCATCAGCTCCACTACGCCAACCACCATCTACTTCAACCCACTCCGCACCAGCAACTTCTTCGTCAAGCTCGACCACCGCGTCACTGATCGTGATCAACTCAGTGCGCGCTACAGCCTTTACCATGTTGCAAATCAAAACTCACGTGGAGTAGGAGGCCTGAGTTACACCAGCGCCGCCGCTGCTCTCGATGATCTCGACCAGACCGGAGCGGTCAGCAACATCGCTACCCTTACCCCCCGCACCATCAATGAGACCCGGGCGCAGTTCACCGCCAGCAACTTCAACGCGCCCTCAAGCGATCCGTTCGGACCCAATGTCGCCATCTCCGGCGTCGCCACCTTCGGTTACTACTCCAGTTCGCCCACGCAACGCACGGCCCGTCTCTTTGAGGTTGTGGACAACCTCTCCCATCAGGTGCGCTCTCACGCGCTCCGGGTCGGTGTGGATTTCCTCTACAACGATCTCAGCATCACCAACCCCGGCTCCGTACGCGGCAGCTATGCCTTCTCGTCGCTGGCGAACTTTCAACGCGGCGTATACACCACCTTTACCCAAGCCTTTGGGAACCCCACCGTTCATCAGACCAACCCCAACGTAGGTTTTTACGCACAGGATGAGTGGAAGGCACTATCGAACCTCACCCTGAACGTCGGCCTCCGTTACGACCTACAGTTCCTTAACACCGTCCAGACTGACACCAATAACTTCTCCCCGCGCGTTGGCTTTGCCTGGTCGCCCTTCGCGCATTCCAGCAGCAATGCGTCCGGGACAGTAGTCCGCGGCAGCTTCGGTCTCTTTTACGATCGCGTCCCTCTGCGCGCAGTCTCAAACGCTATCCTGTCGAGCGGCAATACCACCAACATTACGACCGGCACTTACACCAACCTCAGCTTCTCTTATGGACAGGCAGGCGCACCGGTCTTTCCAAACATCACCTCCGGCTACACCGCGACTACGCTGCCTTCCAATATCCGGCTTAGCCTTACCACCATGAATCCCAACCTCCAGAACGCTTACTCCGAACAGGCCAGCCTTGAAGTCGATCAGCAGCTCAGTAAGACCAGTAGCCTCGCCCTCAGCTATCAGCACCTGCGCGG
>JANYER010000476.1 GCA_025359825.1 Granulicella sp. | reverse complement strand
TCGGAGACGCTGGTGCCCTCGTGGAGGATGATGCCGCCGCGGTCGTCGAGCAGGACATTCTTGTGGATGGTGCAGTTGTCTTCGATGGTGAGGTTGTAGCCATAGGTGAACTCGACGTTGTGGAAGATCTTTACGCCCTTGCCCATGTGTTTGAAGATGTGGTGGCCAAGCATGCAGCGGAACTTAAATCCGAGCCAATGGTTAAGGCCAGCGGGGGAGCGGTCGAACATCTGCCAAAAGTAAATAAGGGGCTTGCGGATGGCGTACAGCTCGTGGTCGATGTCACCGTAGTACTCGGGCTCGAGGGTGATGTTGCGGGGGTCGAAGCACTCGGCGAGGACGTTGGTACCCATTTCGCTGGAGAGGGTGGCCTGCTTGCGGCCTCCGTGGGGCCGGCCGAGGTAGAGCTGGGTGAGCTCGTCGCGAACGATGTCGCAGCGTCGTTCGAACGACTGGTGGCGGGTGAAGTCTTCGTTGAGCTGGGAGAGCCAGCGACGGTAGATGGCTTCGGCTTCAGGCGTGGGCTTGAGTTCGCGGTATGGCAGGACGGGCATAGGAGGCTCTCGTAAGTTACGGCTAAGGGTGAAGCTTACTCGATGCTGAAGACAGCGTATACGGTGGCGGAGTTTTCTACGCGGCGGGGGTTGATGGCCAGGGGTTCAACTTTATCCATTTGCATGGGAGCGGCCATTGCCATTTTGAGCATGGGGCGGACGGGTTCGGCCTGGACTTCGTTGCTGGCGTAGATGAGGTTGCCGAGTTTGACGCCCATGCCGGCGGCCATCTGGGTGGCTACGGTGCGGGCGCGCTGGAGGGCTTTGGCGGCGGCTTCGGCCTGGGGAGCGTTCTCGTCCTGGAGGGACCAGTCGATGCTGCCGGACTGGTTGGCGCCGGCTTTGACGGCTACGTCAAGGAGGCGGGCAGCGTCCTTCGCGTTGGAGCGCAGGATCCAGCTTTGGTTGATCTGGAACTTGCGCTGGGCCTTCTCGGCGTCAGTGAGCTTCTGGAGTTGATAGTCCTGCACGGGGGAGACGTTCTGATTTTCGCTCTCCAAGGCGTCATCCGGGACGCCGGCCTTCTTGAGGGCTGCGGCGATGGCGTTGGACGTGCGCGAACCGTTGGCGTAGGCGGCGGGGCTATCTGGCCCGTAGACGATGTAGCCGAGGTGCAGGGTGGCGACGTCGGCGGTGGCGATGACGCGGTCGGTGGCGGTGATGGCGATGGTGCGGTTGTCCTTGTTGATGGGGACGGTCTGGTTCTGGGCGGACAAGGGTGCTGCGAGTGCGGTGCAGAGGGTGAGAGCGGCGATGCGGGGCAGGGTCATTGGTCTTCTCCGGACTTGTTGAGGAGATCGGCCAGGGTCTCCTTGTGTTTGGGCTTGGCTGCGGCCTTCTGTTTGGGATCGGGAAGGACTCGCTCCGGCGGTGGCGACCCGACACGGGCGCGCGCATTGGCTTTGACGGCCTTGACGGTGGAAAAGACTTGTTTCTTCGCTTTGCTCATAAAAGGGTTTCGTAAACAGATGCGCGGGGGTAGTGAGGCCCATGGTGATTATGCAATATACTCGTGTTCGCAAGTGCGTCACCGTGGATGTGGGACCCGAAAGGGCCTGCGCGGTGCGACGAGGTGCCGGATGGAAGAGCGTGATTTTTTCGATGAGCGGCCGGAGCAGCGTACGCATGTGATGACCTGTCCCCACTGCGGACAGCAGGGCGAGTATGAACTGGGCTGGCTGGTGCGGCGCAAGAAGGCTCAACTGCCGCGTGGAGCCGACGATAGAGACCGCGCACGGTTTGCCAAGGCGCAGAGCTACATGGTGCGCCGGGATGACCTGGTGGGGTGCAAGAATATCCGGTGCCGAAAGCGGTTCGATGTAGCTGGAATCCAGTCAGTGGCGTTTATCTAGCGTTTTGAGGGTTGGACTAACGGCTCCAGATTTCTGCTCTCGAGTGTCTGCAGGTAACTTCTGCTTGCCGCGCAAGGGCATGAATTCTGGAGCTTTTCTGCGTTTGGCTGCGGGGCGGGTGGGGTGGAGGGAAGCCAGCTCCTGCAAGATATTTACTTTACGAATGAATGAGTATTCAGTTATAGTTTCGCTTCGTAGACGGAGAGTGTTTTTCTACTGCGGTTGCTGGTTTGCGAAGCAGAAAGCTGGGCTGTGGTTTTCGGGTGTGATTTAATGGGTGTGTTGAGGTAGCTGAACGCTGCTGCCTGATATGTACCCAAAAGATTCATCCACATAGCGCGCAAGACATACGCCGCAGGAGACGAACGAACGCAATGGCAAACACACTGCTTCCAATCGAGGAACGAAACCTTACCCCGGATGAGGTCGAAGCACTGGACAAGCGGCGGCGCCGCGGCCAGTTGTTTCTGGTGATCTGCTTCCAGTGCATCATCATTTCGGCATTGCTGTCGTTGTGGTCGGGTCAGGATTTGACGTACTCGCCGGGCTGGGCGCATCCAGTGGCTTACTGGAACGCGACCACGTTGCTGGGAGCATTGGTGTTTGGAATTGCCGGACTGCGTCTGCGGAGCGGAAGCACGGAGTTCATCAGCTACTAGGAGCCAGGTACACGTTGCACGGTACTTGGTACTAGGTGTAGAGACTTCGAGGCTTTTTGCGAACGTTGCGTGATGGGCTGGCGCTGCTTGAGGCGCTGCCTGCGGATGGGTTCGGATGGGCTTGGTCTTGGCGGCTGGATTGATGGCGACGGTGTTGGCTGAGCCTGCGGGCTTCTCCGGGTGGGAGATGGGGCTGCTAGGGGCTTGCGTGCTGGCCTCGGGTGGGTTGTTCTTCTGGCGGCTGGGACCGATTTTACGGAATGTCTTCCGCTCAAAAAAAGATACTGACTTTTCGCTACATCCACTGGGGAAGCGAGTTTGGGACTTCTTCTGGGAGGTGCTGTGCCAGGCGAAGGTCATTAAGCAGCGACCGCTGCCGGGTGTGGCCCATGCGTTCGTGTTCTGGGGGTTTCTGGCGTTTGCGCTGGTGAGTCTGAACCACTTTATGACCGGGGTGCGGCTGGGCTTTCTTGCGCCGGATGGGTATGTCGGGCGGTTCTACTTTATCTTTGCGGCGGTGTGGGCGCTGCTGGTAGCGGTGTCGATTGCGGGGCTGTTTGTGCGGCGTTTTTTTGTGCGGCCGATCTGGCTGGGGACGAAGGTGTCGTATGAGTCGGGGTTTATTGCGTTCCTCATCTTTACGCTGATGGTGACGTATCTTGCTGCATTTGCTGTGAGTGATGGCGGGACAGCGGTAAAGGCTTTGTGGTGGACGCATACGCTGGCGCTGCTAATTTTTCTGCCGCTGATTCCGCATACGAAGCATCTGCACCTGGTGCTGAGTCCGCTGACGGTGTTCCTGAAGCGGGATGGATTCTCAAAGATTCCTCCGCTGAGCGGGGATGAAGATTTTGGGCTAGTGTCGGGCAAGGACATTACGCAACTGATCTCGTTACAAGCTTATAGCTGCGTGGAGTGTGGACGCTGCACCGAGCACTGCCCTGCCTCGACGACCGGCAAGGTGCTGAATCCTAAAGAGATTATTTTGGGGATGCGCAGCTACTTGAATGAGTTGGGGCCGGCGAGCGAGGTGGCGATGCTGGCTGAGGCTAGGCCGGAGACGACGTTCGGCACGACGATGAGCATGCAGGCGGCGTTTGAGTGCACGACGTGCGGGAGCTGCGAGTACCAGTGCCCGGTAGGGATTCAGCATCTGCCCATTATCATTGGGTTGCGGCGAGGGGCGACCAATACGGGAGCGTGGGAGGACACGTACGGGACGAAGCTGTTTTTGGCGCTGGAGAAGAATGGCAATGCACTGGGGCTGAGCGCGATGGAGCGTGACAAATTTGTAACCAAAGCAGGTCTGCCAATCTTCGACGGCACGCAGGAGTACTGCCTGTGGCTGGGGTGCATGGGTGGCTACGATCCGAAGGGGCGAGAGATTATCGCGGACTTTGCGCGGGTGATGGACTACCTGGGGACGACCTTCGGGGTGCTGAAGAAGGAGAAGTGTACGGGTGATCCGGCGCGGCGGCTGGGGAACGACCTGGTGTTTCAGACGATGGCAGAGTTCGGTCTGAAGCAGTTGGAGACGGCGAAGGTGCAGAAGATCGTGGCCATCTGTCCGCACTGCGTGAGGACGATTTCGAATGACTGGCGGGAGTATGGGATTGCGCCGGAGATCGAGCACCACTCGGAGTTTATGGCTCGGCATAAGGATAGGCTGCCGAAGCAAGTGAGTGCTGCGGGCGAGTCGATCGTGTATCACGACCCCTGCTACCTTGGGCGGTATCGCGATGTGTATGAGGAGCCGCGAGAGATTGTTTCGCTGGCTGGGACGCTGGTGGAGGCACCGCGTTCGCATGAGAAGAGCTTCTGCTGCGGTGCGGGTGGAGGGTTGGCTTTCCTGGGTGAAGAGAGCGGGGAGCGAGTGAGCCATGTACGGGCCGCAGAGCTTGTTGGGACGGGAGCGCAGGTAGTAGGGACGGCTTGTCCGTTCTGCAATACGATGTTCCGGGATGCTTTGAGTGAGATGGATGTGAAGCCGCAGTTGCTGGATATTGCGCAGTTAACCGCACGGGCGTTGCCTGATAGAGAAAACAACCCAGTAAGTCCGACAATCCTATGATTGTCAGCCGGTATTATGCGTCGTTCATGCTGGTATTTCTAATTGGCTGTGTCGGCTGTTGGCCACTTATCACACGTAACGAGGTGTCGCGAATCTCTTCACCTGACAACAACTTGGATGCGGTTTTGTTTGAAAACAATGGAGGTGCAACCACCTCTTTTGGATACGAAATAATACTTGCGCCCAAAGGTCGTCGAACTGGAACGCAGGTTGGAAAACTATACGGTGCCGTTCGCAATGGACATGCCTACGGATTAAACATGAAATGGAGTAGTAACGAAGAAATTGTCATAGAGTACCTATCTACGGAACAGTCTCCAATCATCCAAAAAGAAGTTGTTTTCGAAGGGCATCACATACGGATCGTTGTGCATGCTGGCGTGACAGACCCGAGTGCACCTGGCGGTGGGATGCTCTATAACCTAAGACATAAGTAACGCGGCTTAGACGATACGGGGTTAAAAGTGAAGATATTGGTTGCAATTAAGCAGGTGCCGGAGCGGGATGCGCAGATACGCGTGGCTGCGGACGGCAAGTGGATTGATGAGGACGATCTTTCGTACACGATCAATGAGCCGGATGCGTATGCGCTGGAAGAGGCGCTGCAGTTGAAGGAGAAGAACGGCGGCGAGGTAGTGGTAGTGTGCGCGGGGCCGGAGCGTGTGACGAGTACGTTGCGTGAAGCGTTGGCGAAGGGTGCGGACCGAGCGATTCATATTGAGGCGGATGACCTGGGCGAGCGGGACACGCTGGGCATCGCGCAGATGCTGGCGGATGCAATGAAGGGCGAGGCGGCTGATTTGATCCTGACAGGGTTACAATCTGACGATCTTGGGCTGGGGCAGACGGGTGTGGTACTGGCTGAGCTGCTGGGGATTCCGCACGCGACGATCATTATGCAGGTTGAGAAGACCGACTCGGGACTGCGCGTGAAGCGGGAGCTGGAAGATGGTTGGTTTCAGCATGTGGAGATGCCGCTGCCGGCGCTGCTGACGATCCAGAGCGGCGGCAATAAGCTGCGCTATGCGACGTTGATGGGAATCAAGAAGGCGAAGACGAAGGAGACGGCTACTGTTACAGCGAGTGCGGCGGGCGCGAAGGCTGTGTCGCTGGAGAAGGTCTACCTGCCGGAGAAGCAGAAGAAGACGGAGATGTTGACCGGTACGCCCGCGGAGATTGCGACGCAGTTAGTGGAGAAGCTGAAGTTTGAAGTGAGGGTGTTATGAGCGGAGTCCTGGTTGTAATGGAGCAGCGCGCTGGAGTGTTGAACCGCATGAGCCTGGAGGCCCTGGCGGCTGGGCAGCAGTTGGCTGCGAAGGTAGGCGGTGGCTGTGTCGCGGCGGTCGTATCCGAAGCAGGTGGGCTGAAGGTTGCTGGAGTGGAGAAGGTCTACTCGGTGGAGCATGCGCTGCTGAAGGATTACACGTCGGACGGCTATGTGGACGCGCTGGAACAGCTGGTGAAGAAGGTGCAGCCGAGCTATGTGCTATTTCCGCATACGTACCAGGTGCGGGATTTTGCTCCGGCGTTGGCGACCCGGTTTATGCAGGTGCTGATCAGCGATGCTACGGCGATTCATGATGGACCGGTGTTCGTGCGGCAGTTGCTGCAGGGCAAGCTGAATGCTGACTACAAACAGACAGGCGATGGCCCTTGCTTTGTTTCGGTGCAGGCAGGAAGTTTTCGCGCCGATGCTGAGGCGGGTGCGGATGCTGCGGTGGAGGTGTTTACGCCGGAACTGAATGCGGGGATGATTCGGAACAAGCCGGGTGAGCCGTTCCGTGAGTCGGCGCAGACGGTGGATCTGAGCGCTGCGCCGGTGATTGTTTCGGTGGGCCGTGGCATTGGCGAGGAGTCGAACATCAGCATCGTGGAGGAGCTGGCGACGGCCTTGGGTGCAGAGATGGCGGCGAGCCGGCCGATCTGCGACAACGGCTGGTTGCCGATGGAGCGGCAGGTTGGTAGCTCGGGCCAGACGGTGTCGCCGAAGCTGTACCTGGCGGTGGGGATCTCGGGGGCGATTCAGCACCTGGTCGGTATGAAGGGCTCGAAAGCAGTTATCGCGATCAACAAGGACGAGAATGCCCCGATCTTCGAGGTGGCCGACTACGGGGTGGTAGGCGACTTGTTCGAGATCGTCCCGGCACTGACGAAGGCAGTATTGGCGGCGAAGAGCTAAAGCTAGCTTTCGGGCTGAGCCGCCTCGGGTGCGGAGGCGGAGTTGGTGTCGGGTTTGGGGTAGGGGTTTTCCAGGTGAGGACGGACGAGTACGTTGTGGATCCGTCGGTGGTAGGCGATGGAGAGGATAGCGTCAGCGAAGACCAGCAGGCAGAGGACGAGCATCAGTACATCCATGTTCTGGTTAAACCAGGACACGAGAATCCCTGGGAGCAGGGTTTGGTGCTTAAACATGGGTGAAGCTCCATTTTTATTGGGTGTTATTGAAGTGACGCTGGAAAGTGCGTGGCGGACTGGGCAGAGACGAAGTTTGGTGCCTGACTATACTGGGGATTGGCATGGAATTCGGGGAGCCGTGCAATCTTTGGGCACTGTGCTGCATCGAATACTGAGTGAATCGCTGATGGCAACATTTTTGACGCACATCTCGCCAAGTGGAGCTTCAGCCGAGAGTGAGCTGCGGGATGGCGGAGCTCTGGCCTTGGCTGCGGAGCTTTCTGGGGAACGGCTGCGAGATAAGTTTGGCCGGGCGATTACGGATCTGCGGGTATCAGTCACCGACCGTTGCAACTACAAATGTGTGTACTGCCGAACCGGCAATGAGGGAGCACAATATAGTGAGCTCCCGATTGCGGACTATCTGCGGATGGTTCGAATCTTTGTGTCTTTGGGCGTGGAGAAAATACGGCTAACGGGTGGTGAACCGTTGCTGCGGGCCGGGCTGGTGGAGATGGTGCAGGAGCTATCAGGGATGCGGACAGCGTTTTTGCCGGATGGGGCGGCGACTGAGTTTGGCATGCCACTCGACATAGCATTGACGACGAATGGGCATTTGCTGGAAGGCCTGGCAGGGCCGTTACAGCGGGCTGGGCTGAACCGGATTACTGTAAGCATGGATGCGGTGGACTCTGAGACCTTTACGGCGATCACGCGGGTGCCGCGCAGCTTCGATAAGGTGATGGCGGGAATCCGCAAGGCGCAAGAAGTCGGCCTGGGGCCGGTGAAGGTGAACTGCGTTCTGCTGCGGG
>JANYER010000437.1 GCA_025359825.1 Granulicella sp. | reverse complement strand
ACCGCCACGAGCAGACCTTCCCCAAGCACAAGTCCGATCGCCTCGCCCTCTTCAAGGCCACCCGCGCCTACTGCGAGCAGATCTACATGCTCTACTCTGACCCCAACTTCACCGCCGAAAAGCTCATCTTCGGCACCAGCGAGATGGGCACCACCACCCCCGCTGAGCTAACGATCACTGACGAGTACGACGTCGTCCACCGCGTCTGGAAGCTCACCGACCCCACCCTCATCAACCTCATCGTCACCGCCATGGCAGATAAAAAACTCATCATCGCCGACGGCCACCACCGCTACGAGACCTCCGTCGCCTACGCCAAAGAGCGCTCCGCCCAGCTCAAGCTCCCCCTCAACCAGCCCCGCGACGAGGACGAGAAACTCAGCCCCGGCAACCTTCCCGTCCCGCAATTCCCAGAAGCAGCCATGATGATGACCTTCGTCAACATGGACGCCCCCGGCATCACCATCCTCCCCACCCACCGCGTCGTCCACGGCCTGGAGAACTTCTCCTCGCCCGACTTCATCACCCGCGCCAGCCGCTACTTCACCATTACAGATCTAGCGACCCCGGACGTCGCCATCCTCGCTACCACCCCCGGCACGGCCCTTATCGCCGCAACCGGTGACGGCAACTACCTCCTCACCGCCAGGCCCGAGATCATCGCCGCCGAGCTCCAGGACATCACCACTCGCCAAGCCCAGCTCGACGTCGTCCAGCTCCACCGCATCGTGCTCGACAAGCTCCTCGGCCTTGACCAGGACACCATCACCCGACTCGGCAGCGTGAAGTACATCCGTGAAGCTGACGAAGCCACCAACCTCGTCACCAGTGGACAGGCCAACATCGCCTTCCTCATCAAACCCATCACCCTCAACCAGCTCAAGGACGTCTCTCTCTCCGGGGACGTCATGCCGCAGAAATCCACCGACTTCTACCCCAAGCTCCTCAGCGGCCTTGCCATCTACGCCCTCGACTAAAAATCGCTTCTCCAACAAACCTTAGTTTTTATAATCTCCGTGGGTGTAGTCCCCCAACAGACCACACCCACGTCGAACCAAGCGAGTACCATCGCACTACCATTCAAACTTCAAGAACAGGACACTCCCCAACCTGTGACCCATACCTCCCGGCCCCTGGCATCGCGCAGTATTCATCTCGGAGTTCTCCTCCTACCCATGCTCGCCGCCATGCCGATGCCCGCCCAGCAACCCGCCTTCAACCGCAACGTCATCGTGCTCGACCCCGCGCACGGCGGTCCCGATAGCGGTGCCCGCCTCACCGACACCCTCGCCGAAAAGCAACTGACCCTCGCCGTCGCCGTCCGCCTCAAACCCCTCCTCACCGCTGCTGGCTTCACCGTCGTCACCACCCGCGATGCTGACCCCGCCGACGTCCTCTCGCCCGACCAGCGTGCCGGCACCGCCAACCACACCCGCGCCCTCGCCTGCCTGCTCATCCACGCCACCCCCAGCGGCTCCGGAGTCCATCTCTTCACCTCCTCCCTGCCCGCCGTAGAAGCATCCCCCGACGCCACCCTCCCCTGGGATACCGCGCAAGGCCCCTATATCCCCCTCAGCCTCCGCCTCGCCAACGAGCTCGGAGTCTCCCTGCTCCACGCCGGCATCCCTCCGCTCCTCGGCCACGCCTCCATCCGCCCCATCGACAACCTCACCTGCCCCGCCGTCGCGCTTGAGATCGCGCCCCTCAACCCCCAAAGTGAATCGCAGACAGCCCTCTCCGACACCACCTACCAGCAGCACACCGCACAGGCCATCGCCGACGCCCTCATCTCCTGGCGCAACCACGCCGCCCCCGTAGCCACTCCCGCACCCAAGCCAGCCAGCCCCCCGGCAGCAACCAAGCCAGCAACACCAGCACCAGCCAAAACCGAACCAGCCAAGCCAGCAGCGCCTCCCGCAGCAACACCCGCGCCTGCGACGACGCCCGCTCCCGCCCCCGCCGGAGTCCCCCGGTGATCCCTCGTTACCAACGCATCCTCTTCTGGACCCTCGCCTCCGGCATCCTCCTCATGACCCTCTTCCTCCTTCGCGGCTGCGAGCAGGCCCACAAGCGCCTCACCGCGCAGGACTCCGCCAACTCCGCCCCCATCGCCGCCCCCACCAGCACCGTCACCGAAGACG
>JANYER010000385.1 GCA_025359825.1 Granulicella sp. | reverse complement strand
CGTCATGGACCTCAACGAAGTCCCTCGCGAGCGCTCAATGATGCTCCTTGAGGAGTATCAAAAGACGGAGCGCATCCTCGACAGCGTACCCATCCACCACGTCCTCGGCAACCACGACGTCTTCGGCCTCGCTACTAAATCCGGCATCAAGCCCGACGACCCGCTCTATGGCAAGCAGGCCTTCGAGCAGCGCTTCAACACCCGCACCTATCGCTCCTTCGACCACGCCGGCTACCACTTCATCCTGCTCGACGCCATTGGCATCACTCCCACCCGCGAGTTCGATGCCACAATCGACCCCATCCAACTCGCATGGCTCAAGCAAGACCTCGACCATACACCATCTGGCACCCCGATCATCCTCACCAGCCACGTCCCTCTGGTCAGCGCTGCTACCCAATACGCTCCGCCGTACACCGGCAACACCAACCCCGCACTTCACACCTATCTCTTAGGCAACGCGTACGACGTGCTCCCACTCTTTGAAGGTCACAACCTCATCGCCGTCCTGCAGGGCCACACCCACGTCAACGAAACCGTCTACTGGCGCAACATCCCTTTCATCACCAGCGGAGCCATCTGCGGCAACTGGTGGAAGGGCTCCCTCCTCGGCACCCCCGAAGGCTTCACCGTCTTCGAGCTCTATCAGGGCACCGCCCGCTGGCGCTATGAGACCTATGGCTGGCACGTAGCAAGCCCCACGCCGGACGCGCTCAAGCCCATCCCCCACCCCCGCAACTCTCCCCTCCCCCGCACCCTGCCCGATCTCACCTGATCAAATCCAATTGGCCAAAATTCACAGCCGCGGCATCCAAGTCGATGCAACTTCACGTAGCCTCAAAGTCAGGAGAATATCGCACCCATGATTCAACTCGCAGACGCACGCCGCATCATCGCAGCAGCAGAGAAGAAGGCAGAAGAACTCGGTCAGCCCATGAACGTAGCCGTCGTCGACGAAGGTGGCAACCTCATCGCCTTCGAGCGCATGACGAATGCCTGGCTCGGCTCTATCGACATCTCGCAGAAGAAGGCCTGGACCTCGCGCGCCTTCGACATCACTACCAAAGACCTCGGCACCCACTCCCAGTCTGGCGACCAGTTCTTCGGCATCCACGCCTCCAATGATGGCAAGGTCATGATCTTCGCCGGTGGTATCCCCCTCAAGCAGGATGGCAAAGTCGTCGGCGCCATCGGCGTCAGCGGTGGCTCCGGGGATCAAGATCATGCTGTAGCCGAAGCCGGAGTAGCAGCCCTCTAATTCAATCGCTTACGCACTCAAAAAATAGCCCCGCTCGTATGAGCGGGGCTTATCTGCATATCTCTGTAGTACGCGGTGCACTTTGCCGAGATCTATCCTTCGTATCTGACAAGCTCTTCGGAAAACTTTAGTTGTTACTTGGAAAAGATTGTGTTGTTGGGAGTGGTTTCTTCATTGGCGTGGATCCGGTTGGAGGCACGCTTCGCACCTTCCATCGCAACCTTGTCCAGCTTCTGCTCATCCGTTTTACCAACGTTAGTCACGCTGCCCGGTTTATTCTCAATCGCTTCGTGGGAAGTGCGTGCACCAGTCTTAGTCGAGTTCAATCCTTGAGCCATACATCACCTCTGCAAAGGTTGGACACCATCTGTCGCAGCGGCGTTGCCTTGCGCGAAAGTCTTAAATAAAGACTCAGCAACAACATTCTTTTTCACCTGTCCATAAAACACGCAACTATCTATACTCCACAGCGTCCAACGACTGTTAGTTGCAAGACCGTAGGACGTATAACCTCCAAGGAGAAATAAATGACCCAAAAGACCATGGATGGACGCAGTCGTACGTACCGTAACTCGCCTGACTTTCAGGCCTTCCTCCGCAGCCGGCAGCGCTCGTCAAGACTTAATGCCACCGCGCAGATGGGAAGTCACTCAGGAAATCAATCCGGAAATTCACCGAACCAGAGTGGCCGTGGCAATCCGCCCCCGCAGCACTGAGGCTTGGCTTGTAATTGGGAGAGCTTGGCCGCAAAT
>JANYER010000381.1 GCA_025359825.1 Granulicella sp. | reverse complement strand
CCGGAGCCGGAGGTGCCTTTGCCGAAGCGCTGGAGGTAAAGAGCGCCATCGTCGGTAGCGGTATCGTGCTCGCCGGGGACGTAGAAGGCCTGGCCTGCTTTGGCGGTCTGGAGGAACTGCTGGGCGGTATCGAACTCGGCGGGTTTGGAGGAGTGGGTGATGTCTCCGGTGTGAAGCAGGAGGTCGGGCGCGGCGTGCAGGCCGTTGATCTTGTCGATGGCGAGTTTGAGGGTGGCGGTGACGTCCTGGTTGGCGGCCTTGTTGAAGCCGATATGGCTGTCGCTGATCTGGACGAAGCTAAAGCTGGAGTTGGCGGGCGCCGGCTGGGTGGTTGCTGCGAAGAGCTTTGAGGTGGGGACGCCGGCGGCCATGGTCCAGAGGAGACCGGTGCCGGCCCAGGCCATGCAGGAGAGAAAGTCGCGGCGGTCAATGCCGTCGTTGCCGGGCTGGAGTTCGGTGTCGGGTTGGGGCGGTGTGAGTTTCTTGATGTCGCGCTTAGCGTCGTGCTTCTTGTCGTGCCTGGTTTCGCTCATGATGTACATCCTCCGCAGATGGGAACTGGGTTGTAGAGGATTTATTCCGCAGTATTGTTTTGCGAGAGGACGGAATAAATTGGTTGGCTGAGGGTTCTGCATAGTAGGGTAGGTGGCCAGGATGAGAGCCACTGCCGATTAGGACGAGATGACGCTACTGCGATGGAGACGAACGGAGCCGGAACAGGCGCCTGAACCGAGTGGGTTCGAGGAGCTTGCCGGCCCGTTGCTGCCTGCGTTGTATAACCTGGCACGTTGGCTGGCGCGCGATCCGGCGGACGCAGAGGACCTCGTGCAGGAGACATTCTTAAAGGCGCTGCGAGGGTTTGCGGGCTTCGAGCCGGGGACGAACTTCAAGGCGTGGATATTTCGCATCTTGAGGAATACGTACTTGACCTCGCGGACCGGGCTGGCGGCCCGGCGTACGGTGGCGTTGGAGGACGAGCTGGAGCTGGATGGAGGGGTGTATCCGGAGGGGGCGATTGAACGGCAGACTCCAGAGGTGAACCTGATGCGGCTAAGCGACCAGGCGGCGGTGGAGGCGGCGCTGGAGCAACTGTCCGCTCCATTGTTGGAGGTGATTCTGCTCTGCGATGTGGAGGAGATGAAGTACCGGGAGATCGCGACGGTGCTGGAGATTCCGATCGGGACGGTGATGTCGCGGATTGCACGGGCGCGGCTCGCGCTGCGGACGGCACTGCAGGAGCGGCCGGGGGAACGGAGAGGAGTGCGGGTATGAGCGAACATCTTGGGGGGGCGACCCTGAATTTATTTGTCGACGGAGAGCTGGGGCAGGAAGAGGCGCTGGCAGTGAATGCACACCTAGCGGAGTGCGCGGCGTGTACTTCGCTAACGCTCTCGCAGATGATGCTGCGCCAGGCGACGGCGAAGGCGGGTCGCCGCTACGCGGTGCCGGCGGGGTTGAAGGAGCGGCTGCATGCGAGAGGCGCGGAGGAGCTCGCTGGGGGTGTGACTTTGAGGAAGGAAGCAGAGGCGAGTACGCAACGCAGTTTGAGGTGGAGTGGCTTGGGTTGGGTGGCCGCTGCTGTGTTGCTGCTGGCGGTGGGGACGACGATGTTTGTGGAGCGGCGGGCGGCGGGGCGGGCGGAGTCAGCGGCACTGGTGACGGAGGTGTTCGACCAGCACGTTGCAGTGCTGGCGGGGAGTCTGCCCCCGCAGGTGGTGTCCACGGACCGGCATACGGTAAAGCCGTGGTTCCAGGGGAAGATCCCGTTCAGCTTCAACCTGCCGGAGGGATTGGCGGAGGACACAGCACTGGACGGTGCGAACCTGACCTATCTGCACGACCAGCCGGTGGCGCAACTGCTGTATCACGTGGGGCGGCATCGGGTTTCGGTGTTTCTGCGGGAGAGAGTGGGCGACGGCGCAGGTCTGGAGACGAGTGCAGACCGCGCGGGGTATCACGTGATGAGCTTTGAGCGCGGCGGGCTGGAGGGAGTGGCGATCAGCGATGTAGAACCGGCTCGGCTGGTTGGGCTGGTGAAGGCGATTGAGGCGGTGCAGGGTCGATAGGGCGTGGCGGTAGAGTTTATCGCTCGACGTTCTGGTGGGGTTGAACCCTTTGACAGGATTTCGGAGAGCGACCGCAACGAGGCCCGCCAGATCTTCTGAAACAGGGCAACTTTGGGAGCGGAAGGATGGTGCAGTTATACTTGGCTGGAAACTCAGAATTTCAGTTCACGAGGTGAGTGATGTCCGTTCGTATGGGCCATGGTTTAGGGTGCTTCCGGCTCCCGTTTGTTCTGGTATTTCTTCTGAGTGTTTTTGCGGGGATGGTTGCGAATGCGCAGCAGCCAAAGCTGGTGAGTTGTAAGCCTGTTGCGGAGCGAATCCAGCCGGAGGGATGCTGGATTGTGGCGAACAAGCCCTTAGGCAAGCTGCCTGTCGCCGTGTTCTGGACTCTTGATGTGTATCCGACTCGAGAGAGCGCGGAGAAAGCCAGCACAGCCAGTGGGATGGTGGTGGAGTCGTTGGGTAAGGTGTGGCTGTTCACGGTGGGGGACAAGCCAGCGGCTCCATCGCAGGGTACGCGGATTACGCAGATTGGGCCGTTGCCGGTGAAGGCGGATGAGGCTTACACCGCACAGTTCATGGAGGGAATTCTGGAGCCGGGTTCGGTGAGCCGCACGCATGTCCATGCGGGGCCAGAGGCTTTTTATACGGAGGCGGGAGAGTCTTGCCTGGAGACGCCGGAGGGGAAGCAGATCGGCCGGAAGGGTATGGATGTTGTGGTTCCGGAGGGTGTTCCGATGGAGTTGGTGGCTACGGGGACGGAGACTCGCCGAGGGATCATCCTGGTGCTTCATTCGTCGGCCAAGCCTGCGACTACGGTGGTGGCGGATTGGAAGTCGAAGGGGCTTTGTCTGGGGTCTAAGTAGGGGCTACTTGGTCAGCCAGACGTTCAGATTCATTGCGGCGATGAAGCCTACGATCAGCCAGACCAGGCAATACCGGTTCTTCTACTCTTCAGGGTCAAGGGTTTTGAAGATCATGCGTTTGCCGCGCAAAGGAGAGAACCCGAGCAACAGCGAAGCACAGATCAGAGCCAGCGCAACGCAGACTGTTTCGCGAGGACACATACAAGGTTAAGGGCTGTCATACGTATGTACTTCCGCAGGGTGACCTGCCACAGGTGATGCGGTCAGGGGGTTTTGGTGAAGGTGGCTAGGCGGTCTTTGTTGAGTTTTAGGACGATGCCGGAGTTGCGGTCGGCTACTTCGCTGACGCGGTATTCGGCGGAGGCACCTAAGACCTGGGCGATCTCGGAGGGGGTTAGTTTGTAGTCCTGCTCGAGCCATTGGGCCATGTTGGCGGTGGCGTCTTTGAAGGCGTCGTCGAGGGAGCCGGCGTAGGCGGTGGCCATGATGTGGGTGGGGGATTCGACGCGTACGGCGCGGATGCGTTTGGCAGGGATAACGTCGACGGTGAACTCGATGTCCATGGAAGTTTCGAGGGCGTTACCGTTGAGCTCGCCATCACCCTGGGCGGCGTGAGCGTCGCCGAGGTAGAGCAGCGCGCCGGGGTTCTGGATGGGGAGGTAGATGGTGGCGCCTTCGACGATCTCGTTGAAGTCCATGTTGCCGCCCCAGTTGCCGGAGTCGCCGGTGGGGGGTGGGGAGCCGGATGGGCCGGTAGCAGTGGCGATGCAACCGAGCATGGGGCGGAGGGGAATCTTGTAGTTGGCGAGGTGGTTGGTGGCGGTTTCACCGGCTTTGGGTTTGGGCTGCTCGGGAGTCGCGGTGCCGTTGGCGCGGTCCAAGTTCCAGGTGATGGAGCGGCCGACGTCCTTCATCTTGACGGCGAGGTCGGAGTTGAGGGAGCTCTGGACCATGCCGTCGTCGCTTTCGGCGGTAGCGCGGTTGAGACGGAGACGGTTGATGTGGACGACGAGGGTGTCGCCAGGGGCGGCGGACTGGATGTAGAAGGGGCCGGTCTGAGGGTTGCCGCCGGCGACGCGCTTGATGTCGTTGAAGTCGTTGCCGCCAGCGTCAACGGTGGTGGTATGGATGGTGTCGCCGGGGTTGACGGTGAGGACGGGCTTGTTGAACGGCGAGAAGGAACGGTAGTAGACGGTCGGGACAAACTCATGCCGCTGCGGAGCGGCGGTGGGGCGAGCGGGAATGAGCGTGGCGGTGAAGGTGTAGTCGAGTGGGTGATTCTCTTCGCCGGGATGGGTCTCATGGACGCTGCCGGTGAGTATGTTGTTGGCGAAGGTAGCTTTGACGTCTTCGGTGCCGCCCTCATTGTCTTTGCCGAAGAATTTGACGGTGGCGTCTTTTCCATTGCCTGCGGGTGATACGGTGCCTTCGAGTTTGTCGCCGCTGAAGTCTCCGGTAAGCTTGTCGGCCTGCTGGATGAGTTGCAGGTTGTAGAGGCGCGGGGTTCCGTAAAAGTCGGCGGTGACGAGCCAGGGGCCGGTGAGGGAAGGGGCCTGTGCGTGGGCAGCTGGCGCGAGGAGTGCGAGTGCGGCGAGTGTGAGGAGGGCTGCGGCGAGAGTCTTCATTGGTTCTCCGTAGGGCTGCTTGGGAGGACTATATACGAAGATATTCGTAGATTGCAACGAAATGTTTCGTAGGTGCTACAGCAAGGGAAGTTATGGCGTAGGTGGCGGGAGGTGGGAGAGGATCATGGCTTCGACCTGCGACCAGACGCGGGGGTCGTTTTCGATCTCGATATGGCGGCGGGTGAAGGTTCGGGCGAACCAGGGGTAGCCTGGGGTGGGGACGTCGTTGTCTTTGTAGGTGAGGTGGATGTTGTCGATGATCTGGGTGGTGTTGGGGTTGGCGGCGTGGAGCAGGGGGCGACCGTGAAGGAGGCCTTCGGTCTGGTAGAAGTTGATGGCCTGGACGACGTTGGCGGGGATGATGGCGTCGTCGGTGGGACGCTTGCGGACTCCGTCGACTTGGATGAGGAGCTGGACGGGGATGTGGTCGCGTTCGAGCTTGCGGGCTACGGCGACGGTCTCAGACGCGCCCCAAGAATGGCCGTACAGGATGATGCGGGCTTGCTGTGGGTCTTCGACTAAGGAGGTGCTTGCGGCGGTTTTGAGGAGGAGGAGGATCTCGCGATAGGCGTCGTCGCCGCGATGGTTCTCGAAGATCTCGGCGTGGATGGTGGAGCCGTATTTTTCGCGGAGATGGTGGGCGAGCTCGACTTCTCCGTGGACGATGCTGGTGCGTTTGATGAAGCCGCCAGCGAAGCCTATGACAATGAGTGGGGGCATGGCATGAATGTTTGCTGCGGGGGGCGGTTGCAAGAGCTGGCGCTGCGATTGGGGTGAGGGTGGCCTGTTGGGCATGAAGGTTGAGGGGGGAACAAGAGGAGGAGCGCGAGGGTGAGTTTGGGTGAGGCGAGTGGCATCGTGCTCTCTGAGCTATCAAGTCCACAGTATCTGTGGAATTGGATGCGGGAGAGGATTATTGGATGGATGGATTGAGGGTTAGTGCTGGGATAGGGAGAGGGTGTTGCCGTCGGGGTCGGTGAACCAGGCGACCTTGGCGCCGCCGGGGGCGCTCCAGATGCCTGCGTGGTCCTGGCCGAGGAAGTCGAAGCGGCTGAAGGTAACGCCTTTGGCGGTGAGGTCGGCGACGTCCTGCTCGATATTCTGGGACTGCCAGCCGAAGATGGTGAATGCGGCGGGGGTGAAGGGGCCTACGTTGGTAATGCGGACCATGGTTCCGTTGGCGTCGAAGACAGTCGCGAAGTTGTCCTGCGAGACGAAGCGGAGACTTAGGGTGTCTTCGTAGAAGGTGCGTGCGCGGGCTGCGTCCTGGGTGGGGATGAAGCCGATGATCGGGTTGGTGGAGAGCATGGTGAGTCTCGAGGTGGATGAAGTGGAGTTAGTTTAGGAGTTTGCCGCGGGTTGGGCAAAAGTTTCTTGAAGAGTTCTGCAGTGGAGGTTGATGTTCCAACTGGGGCGAAAAGCAACGGCGGAGATGCTTGCCTTCGGCAGAGCGGTAGCGCTTGCGCGCGGCTGGATTTTGGCACGCCTGAAGGCATGCCCTTCCGAGGTGGATGGTTGAGTCCTGACATGAGCAAGGGTGATAGAGGGTTACTTCCATTCGACTTCACTCAGGGTTAAGACGGGAGATTCGTTTTGGGTGCGAAGGGAGTTGTAGAGCAAGGGTCGCGTGGTGGGGTGTCGGGGAGTGCGGTGAAGCGGGTGGTGGGGAAGGCGGCGGGGTAGTTCTGCTGGATGAAGGCGATCATCTGTTCGCGGACGATGCAGCGGAGGTCGAAGTTTTCGCTGGAGTTGCGCGAGCTGACGAGGCAGCGAAGCTCCATGGTGTGGTCGGTGAGGTTGGTGACTTGGAGGCCGCAGACCTGCTTGTTCCAGAGCGGCGAGGGGTGGACGATTTTGTTGAGCTGCTCGCGAAGGGCTTCGACGGGGATGGAGTAGTCGACGTAGAGGAAGGCGGTGCCCATGATGTCGGCGGACTCGCGGGTCCAGTTCTGGAAAGAGTTCTCGATAAAAAAAGATAAAGGAACAATTAGTCGGCGCAGGTCCCAGATGCGGACGACGACGTAGGCGGAGTTGATCTCTTCGATGCGGCCCCACTCGCCCTGGATGACGACGACGTCGTCGATGCGGATGGGTTCGGTGATGGCGATCTGAAGGCCGGCGAGGAAGTTGGCGGCGGTGGACTTGGCCGCAGTGGCGAGGATGAGCGAGGCGATGCCGGCGGAGGCGAGCAGGCCGGAGCCGTAGTGCCAGATGCGGGGATCGTTGAAGGTCCAGAGGAGGGCACCGGCGTCCACAATGATGACGAAGGTGATGGCCATGCGTCGGAAGAGCTGGAACTGGGTGTGGACGCGGCGGGCCTGGACGTTGTTCTCCGCCTGGAGGTCGTAGCGGCGGAGGATGGCGTTCTGGAAGACGTAGATGCAGCCGACGGCGAACCAACCGAGCGCAGCGACCATGGCTATGATGAGGCCCTGGCGGATGATGTCTTCTAGATGGTCTGGGATGTCGGGGATTGCGGGCAGGGCTATGAGGGCGCAGGTGAGGAAGAAGATGGCGCGGGCTGGGCCGCCGAGATGTTTCTGCAGACCCCAGCCGAGGGTGGTGGCTTGGGCCTCTTTGCGGCGGATGACGCGGAAGAGGATGTAGTGGATGAGGTTCGCGAGGACCAGCGCTCCGCAGAAGAGGAAGATGGCGAAGAACCAGCCGTGGCGGAAGTGGAAGTTTGGGGTCATGGGCTGTGTGGTTGGATGCGGCTACTTGGTGGAAGGTGGAGCTGGAAGGTGGGCGAGGAAGTCGAGGATGGTTTGTTGGAGGGCGATGCGGTGGTCGGAGTAGGAGTGGTCGGTGGGGAGATGCTGTTCGATGACGTTGTCGTCGCCAGCGGTTTCGAGGTTTCCGGCCAGGGCATCGGCGGAGGGAGTGTTGCCGTCGTCGGAGGAGACGATGAGGATGGGGCGGCTGGCGAGTTTGGGTGCGAGGGTAGGGATGTTCCAGGCGGCGGAGTTGGCCATAAGGTCTTCGGCGAGGGACTCGGGGGTGCAGCCGGCGAGGGGCGCCATGCCTTGTGCGGCGAGTGCCTTGGCAACGCCTTGAATGACGGCGGGCCGGGCCTGCGGCGGTAGACCGGCGGGGATGCGGCCAGCCATGTTGGCGGCGGAGATGAGGCCGGCGGCGCGGACCTCAGGATCGTGCGCGGTGACGATGGCGGTGATCATGCCGCCCATAGAGTGACCGATGAGGATGAGGTTGTTGGGGTCGACGCGGAGTTTAGTGGCGTTGGCGGGGACGCGGACGTAGGCGAGTGCGGCGTCGGTATCTTCGATGGCATGGGTGAACGAAAAATCTCCTGGAGAACCCCACGACCCGCGGTAGTCGAAGTAGAGAACGTCGTAGCCAGCGCGGCGAAGGGTTTGGGCGATGTCGAGGTTCTTCTCGTTGCCGGGGAAGCCGTGGAGAAGCACAACGGTGGGGTGTGGGTTAGCTCCGGCGGCGACGTAGACGAAGGCGTTGAGGAGGGCGCCGTGGCTGGGGAGTTGGAAGGTCTCGAGGGATGCGGGAAACTTTTTGTCGGGGGCGGGATCTTGATCGAGGGCACTGGGGGATTGCGCGGGCAGGGTGAGAGATGCGGCGAGGAGGGTGAAGGTAAGGAGATTGCGAAAGGGCATGGTGGGATTATGTCATTTAGTCGAAACAGTGCAACGGAGTTTTTGAAGCGAGATTATTGCTGCTACATTTGCAGACATGTCAGAACGAGTATGGATGGTGCGGGCAGGACGAAACGGTATGTTCATCGATACATTTCTTGAACAAAACATCGTCGCTATCGGATGGGGCAAGATTGGCGATCTTAAGAACGCTAAAACTAAAGAGGAAATCACTGCATTGGTGGACTTGCATTTTCCTGAATATAACTATCATCAGCGGATTGTGAACGTAGGACAGCTCTTTCGTTTCCGCAATTCTCTGGTCGCGGGACAGACTGTGCTCGCGTACGATCCCTCGACACGGATATACAGCATGGGCATAGTTCAAGGCGACTATATCTACAGGCCTGACCTTGATGAAGAGTTGCAACACGTTCGTCCTGTTCGGTGGACAGAAAAAGTAATGCGCGACAATCTAACCGCCGAGACGCGAAGGTCACTGGGTTCGATTGCCACTATTTTTTGCATTTCTGAAGAGGCGTCTCTTGAAATACTTTCAGGCCCTGGACTCGTGACAAGCCCGGCCGCGGAGTCTGAAACAGTAGTTGAAGAGTTGGCGAGGGAGCCTGAAGTAGAAATTCGTAAGAGCACCGAGCAAATGGCTCTTGATTTTCTGCAAGACCGCCTAACTAAGCTTGGTTGGGACGACATGCAGGAACTTGTTGCCGGCTTACTTCGCGCAATGGGCTATAAGACTCGCGTTTCTCGACCTGGGCCTGACCGTGGCCGTGACATCATCGCGTCACCTGACGGGTTTGGATTTCAGCCACCGCGAATTGTGGTTGAAGTTAAACATCGCAAAGGAGCTATGGGAGCGCCTGAAGTGCGCAGCTTCCTTGGTGGACTACGCGAAGGTGACCGTGGTCTTTATGTCAGCACGGGTGGCTTTTCCCGTGAGGCCATGTACGAGGCGGATCGTGCAAATCATCATCTCACTTTAATGAACGCGGATGAGTTGGCCAGCGCATTAATGGAATACTACGACCGCATGGATACGGAAAGTCGTGCGATTCTTCCGCTGAAGAAGATTTACTGGCCTGCGTAAATTCCTGATTGTAAATAGTAGTTTCCGCGGCGATCTCGATTGTATTGTCATTCGTTCACGCAAGGGTATGATTGAGCTATGGCGAGTGTCTTCCACATCTCGGAGGCTGAGGCGGCGCTGGATTTTGCGGCGCTGATGGCGCGGGTGCGCGCGGGTGAAGAGGTCGTGGTGGAGGAAGCTGGACGGCCGGTAATGGTAATGCGAGCGGCAGAGCCCGAACGATCTGGAGCAATGGTTCCAGGTAAAACGGCTGAGGAGGTTGTACGCGCATTGGACCGATGGGAGACGGAAAATGGCAAGCTGGTGATGGATGCCGGGTTTGCCGATGATCTCGAGGCTGTGCATGCACTCTATAACCAGCCATTGGATGGATCGAAGTGGGAGTAGTGCTTGATACAAGCGTCTTCATTCACGCAGAGCGCAAAGGTATCCCGGTTCAGACGGTTGTGGCTGCGTTAGGCGGACTCGGTGCGCTCAGCGTGTGTGCGGTTACGCTCATGGAACTTGCTCATGGAGTGGCCCGTGCCTCATCCCGTGTGCGCCGTTTGGAACGGCAGGCCTTTTTGGAGGCGGTCCAAAGCAGCGTCACTGTTGTTCCCCTGGATACGCGCGTCGCTATTCGAGCTGGTCTATTGAATGGAGAGCTGAACGCGCTGGGATTTACAGTTGGCTTAGCCGATGCCATGATTGCGGCAACTGCACTTTTGCGTGGGGATAGCGTGGCGACTTTGAATGGAAAGCACTTCAAGGTAGTTCCGGGGCTGGATGTCGTGGAGCTCTAATGGCGTTTACGGAACAGTATGATGTGGTTGTGGTTGGGGCTGGTCATGCCGGGTGTGAGGCGGCTATGGCGGCGGCGCGGATGGGGCTGCGGACAGCTATCTTTACGCTGAATCTGGATTTAATTGCGCAGATGAGTTGTAATCCGGCGATTGGTGGCGTGGCCAAGGGTCACCTGGTGCGCGAAGTCGATGCGCTGGGTGGGGTGATGGGTGAGGTGGCGGATGCTACCGGGATTCAGTTTCGTCTGTTGAATACGAGCCGGGGGCCTGCGGTCTGGAGTCCGCGGGCGCAATGTGACAAGGCTCTGTACCGGGTGAAGATGCGCGAGGTGCTGGAGGGGCAGGCAAATCTCTTCATCAAGCAGGCGGAGGTGGTGGATCTGTTGGTGGAGGAGGTGGAGGCAAAGGCAAATGCAGGTCCTTCGACTGCGTCGGCAAAGAGCGCCGCCTTCGCTCAGGATGACAAATTTGTTGGTCGTTCTGGTGGCTCCGTGCGGGTGGTGCGTGGGTTGAAGTTGCGGGATGGGCGTACGGTGTTGGCAGGCGCGACGATTGTTACGACCGGGACTTTTTTGAATGGGCTAATCCATTGCGGCGAGGAGCAGTATACGGCGGGGCGGAGTGGGGAGCCTGCTTCGGTGCTGCTGGGCGAGGCGCTGAAGCGGTTGGGGCTGCGCGAGTGCCGGTTGAAGACGGGAACTCCGCCGCGGCTGGATGGCCGGACGATTGATTGGGGCAAGTTTGAGGTGCAGCCGGGGGACAGCGATCCGACTCCGTTTAGTTCACGGTCTTCGTTTGTGAAGACGGGCACGCCGCCGCTGCGGCAGATTGTCTGCCACGTGGCGCATACGACGGAGGAGACGCTGCAACTGATTCGGGAAAATGTTCATCGTTCGCCGATGTACTCAGGGCAGATTGAGGCGATTGGGCCACGGTACTGTCCTTCGATTGAAGACAAGATTGTGCGGTTTCCGGAGAAGGCGCGGCATCAGTTCTTTCTGGAGCCGGAGGGGTTGAATACGCATGAGGTCTATATCAATGGCATGAGTACGAGTCTGCCGATGGAGATTCAGGCGGCGATGGTGCGGTCGATTCCCGGGCTGGAGAACGCGGAGATGTTGCGGCCGGGGTATGCGATTGAGTACGACGCGATTGATCCGACGGAGCTGGACCGATCGTTGGGAGTGAAGAAATATCCGGGGCTGTTTCTGGCTGGGCAGATCAATGGGACGAGCGGGTATGAAGAGGCGGCGTGCCAGGG
>JANYER010000369.1 GCA_025359825.1 Granulicella sp. | reverse complement strand
GGCGGAAGGGTAGGCCTACGGTTCCGATGCCTCGGTTGACGTAGAGCTGCATGTTGTCGAGATGGTAGTGGCCTTCCGGGTAGATGCGTCCGAGTGGGGGAAGGACCATGGGGCCGAGGAAGGGCAGGCGGATCTGGCCGCCGTGGGAGTGGCCGGAGAGGATGAGGTCGACGAACTTTGCGCGGGGGTGTTGCTGGATGGTGAGGGCGTAGTCCGGCTCGTGTGCCATGAGGATGACGGGTGCGCCGGGTTCCTTGGGGATAGCGAGATCGAGGTCGGGGTAGCTGGTGCCGGGATCCTGCACTCCGGAGAGCCAGATGCGGGCACCGTTCCGCTCCAGGGGGAGGTGGCGGTTGATGAGGACGGGGATTCCGTTGCTCTGGAGTGCGTCGACTACGGTATGGGCGCCTACGCCTACGTCGTGGTTGCCGAGGACCGCGAAGCGCAGTGGGCAGGTGAGGGTGGTGAGGAGCTCGGCGCAGCGGTAGGCGGCGTGGGGGCCGGAGACGAAGGTGAAGGCGCCGACGGTGACAAAGTCTCCGGTGATGAGGACGACGTCTGGGTTGAGAGCGTTGACGCGGCGGATGACTTCGCGGAGGAAGTATGGCTCGGTGAACTCGTCGAAGTGAATGTCACTGATCTGGACGATGCGATAGCCGTGGAAGGGGTCAGGGAGGTTGCGAATGGCGATGGGACGTTCGATGACGTCGATCTCGTGGCGGCCTATCTCGCCGGCATAGAGGGCGAGTCCTGCGGCTGAGGCACCAGCGGCGACGAGGAAGCTGCGACGACTGATCCGTGAGGTTGGATTGGGGAAGTTCACGGACATACTTCATGATACCGGGTTGGGGCGAGCGGGGACGACTGGCAAGTGAGTTGAAATTCGATTGACGCCATGAACAGTCACGGTGAGGATGGGCACGATGGTACCGATTTTGACGCTTTTGAAACGCTGCTGCAGTGTCCGGCGCTTCAGTTTTTGCATCCGAGTGATGCAGGAGGGCTGAGATGCCTTATTTGATGACGCAGGATGACATAGAGATTTTCTACACGGACTGGGGCACGGGTAGCCCGGTGGTATTGATTCATGGCTGGCCGGTGAATAGCAATATGTGGGAGCAGCAGGCGACGTTTCTGGCAGAGAATGGCTTACGGGTGATCAAGTATGACCGCCGCGGGTTTGGCCGTTCGGAGCAGACGTGGGATGGGTATGACTATGACACGATGGCCTCGGATTTGAATGACCTGATGGAGGAGCTGGACCTGACCGGAGCGACGCTGGTGGGCTTCTCGATGGGCGGCGGCGAGGTGGTTCGCTATCTGAGTGAGTATGGCTCTGAGCGAGTGTCGAAGGCTGTTCTGGTTTCCGCTGTCACGCCCTATTTGTTGAAGACGGATGATAATCCGGAGGGTGTGGATGGGAAGGTGTTTGATGATATTGCGGCGCAGGTACGGAAGGACCGGCCTACGTTCCTGGCAGATTTTGGCAAGAAGTTTTATGGCCGAACCGCGCTGAACCATACGGTGTCGGAGCAGGTACTGGAGTGGAATCAGGAGATGGCGCTGACGGGGTCGATGCGTTCGACGCTGGCATGTGCGACGGCGTGGTCGACGACGGACTTCCGGGAGGACCTGGCGGAGATCACGATTCCGGTGTTGGTGATTCACGGAGATGCGGATGAGACGGTGCCGATCAAGGTATCGGGTGAGCGGGCGGCAAAGCTGCTGCCTAACGCGACGCTAAGCGTGTATGAAGGCGCACCGCATGGTCTGTTTATTACGGATGCGGACAAATTGAATGCGGAGCTGCTGCAATTTATTGGTGGGGCGACCGAGCCTATCAGCAAGCCTGTTTTGGCTTAGAAGATGGTTGTTGAATGTAGAAGCGGCGGTTCCTTTGGGAGCTGCCGTTTCTGTTTAAATATGCCGGGTTGGGTAGAATGGAGGCATGGACTTCAAGGCCCGTAGACGGAAGGCGATGGCAGTAGCAAAGGTTGCCGGGGTAGATGCGCTGCTGGTGACGCATTTGCCGGATGTAGTTTATTTGACGGGGTTTACGGGTTCGAATGGAGCGGTGGTTCTGCTGGGTGGCAGAGCTGTTTTATTTACCGATGGACGGTATACGGCGCAGGCCAAGGCGGAGGCGGTTGGGGTCAAGATCGTGGTCGAAAAGAAGGCTGCCGTGGTGGTGGCTTGTGCCTGGATGGAGGCTGCAGGGGTGCAGCGGTGCGGGTTTGATGGGACGCAGACGACGGTGGCGGGGCTGGAGGCGATGCGCCGTGCGGTCAGCGGGAAGGTGCGTAGGGCGATGTTTGAGTCCGTGGGGGCGCTGGTTGCGCGTTTGCGCGAGGTGAAGGATGCGGACGAGATTGCGGCGATGCGGGCGGCTGCGCTGGTGGGGTGTGAGCTGTTTGAGGGTCTGCTGGGGATGATGCAGGCTGGGATGACCGAAGTGGAGGTGGCCGGGGCGCTGGAGTATGCAGCGAGGCTGCGGGGCGCGGAGGGGATGAGCTTCGAGACGATTGTGGCGAGTGGGGCGCGGAGCGCGCTGCCGCATGGGCGAGCGACGATGGCGAAGCTGCCGAAACGGGGCTTTTGCACGCTGGACTTTGGCGTGGTGCTGGGTGGGTACTGCAGTGATATGACGCGCACGTTGCATTTTGGCAAGGCGCAGCCGAGGGAGTGGGAAGTGTATGATTCTGTGTTGGAAGCCCAGACGGCAGCGGTAGCGAAGGTGGCTCCGGGAGTGACGGCCGGCGAGGTGGATGAGGCAGCAAGAAGCGTGTTGCGGCGAGATGGTCTGGACCAATACTTCAGCCATTCGACGGGGCATGGCGTGGGTTTGGAGATCCACGAAGGACCGAGGATTGCGGCGAAGCAGGAGCAGGTGCTGGAAGAAGGTATGGTAATCACGATCGAGCCGGGAGTGTATCTGCCGGGTAAGTTTGGAGTACGGATTGAAGATATGGTGTTAGTCACGGGCAAGGGCGGTGAGGTTTTGACGCCTAGTGTGAAAGCCTGGATTGAGCTATAAGAATCAACGATCATTATTTTGAATGCTATTTTTTTGAATATTTGGGCTTTAGCCAGGAGACATGATGGACGGAAATAAGCTGGATGAATTGAAGGAGTTGGTCGAGTTTCTGAAGGCGAACGAGATTGCTGAGTTCGCGATGGAACGGGACGACCTGAAGGTGAACATCAAGTTTGCTGGAGCTGTTGCTCCGGCGGCGGCTGGGCTGGATATGGCCCAGTTGAGCCGGTTGATGGCTTCGGCGGCGCCGGCACCTGCTGCTGCTGTGCCGGTGGCCGCTGCTGCTCCTGCTGTGGCTGTGGAGCCTGCCGAAGAGGCGTTTCACGAGGTGAAGTCGCCGATCGTGGGAACGTTCTATGAATCGCCCTCGCCGGGTTCGCCTACGTTTGTGAAGGTCGGAGACCAGGTGGAGGTCGGCCAGGTACTGTGCATCGTGGAAGCGATGAAGCTGATGAATGAGATCGAGTCGGATGTTGCGGGCGAGGTTGTGAAGCAGATTGCATCAAGTGGGCAGCCTGTGGAGTATGGGCAGCCGCTCTTTGCGATTCGCGCACGGAATGAGCGGCGGAAGTAAGC
>JANYER010000358.1 GCA_025359825.1 Granulicella sp. | reverse complement strand
CAAGGGACCCATTGGAGGTGTCGTTACTGCCACAAGAGTCGTTATTTCAACCAATGGAATGGCAGGCTGGGACTTTGATGACGGCCGCGGAACCGCGCTGCAGAACGGCATCTGGAACTTCAACTACTCCACTATCGAGTGGAGCGGTTGCAACCAGGAGTATCCCTACATACACGCCATACCCGTCGTCTCTTGCTATGGCCAGAGCTCGGGAGGCTACGGCGACGGTGTCGGTACTCCCATGGGAACGGGTCTCGATGTCCATATCGATCACTCGCTCTTCCGCTACAACACCCAGGACGGTCTCGATATCGGCCACGTTGATACCGGCGTTTTCGTTCTCTCCATCACCAACTCGCAGTTCTATGGCAATAGTGGGGGTCAGTACAAATGGGGCGCGAACTTCTCCACGGCAACCATTACCAATAACCTGTCCGTCGCAAACTGCTTCCGTCTCTCCAAGCCGATGACCGGTGTTGTCGCTACCTACAACACCTATCTCAGTGACTTCTGCCGCGCACAAGACAATATCTCCTTCAACTTCCGTCAGAACCAGTCGGCTCTCATCGCCAACAATACGTTCGTCACCTACGCACCGACGTCGTTCGATATCGCCTGCTGGGATGCAAGCTGCTCCAATAGCACGCTCACCTTCCAGAACAACCTCGTTCTCGGCTACGACAACCCTGCAACATATAACCAGGGCGGACAGTCGGGAGGCCCGGGCGGGTTCTACTATCAGAACCCCATCGGCCATATAGTCCGAAATAACAACATCTACTACGGATTAAGAAACCAACCTTGCCCAACTGGATTCTCTGCAGAATTCTGTGCCAACCCGCTCTTCGTCAATCAGCCCGTCTGGGTCGATGAGACCTCGCTCGATAACTTCAACTTCAACCTCACCCCCGGAAGCCCGGCTCATGGAGTCGGTATGGTGCTCCCTTCCGTCACATTTGATTACAATGGTGTTCTGCGGCCGAACCCTCCGACGGTCGGTGCCCTCGAGTAGAAGGCACCACACGGCGATGAAGGAGAGGCGCATACATACGGCGACCAGAAGACCGGTTCATTAAGGGCATAGAAACGTGACGAAACTCTACAAGGTGTTGTGCCTGTGGTCGCTCTTATTCGCCGTACTTCCTCTGGCTGCGGAGACCTGGTACGTCCGCAAGGACGGCGGCAGCCGCTACTCTGCCAAGACCCGCTCCGGCCAGTGCGACGGCAAGGCCGACGTCGCCTATCGCGGCTCCGGAACTGACCAGCACTGCGCCTTCAACGACTATCGGTACCTCTGGGACGATAAGAGCTACGCCAACACCGGCTGGGCCATTGCAGGAGGCGATACCGTCATCCTCCGCAACGGCCCATGGCGTGTCGGCTTCAATCAGGGCAAAAGCGCGAACGATGTCTGGTGCTTCGGCCTCAATGGCCCATACTCCTGCACCAACCCTCCCGTTCCAGCAGGAACTCCGGCCCACCACACTCGGATCCTCGGCGAGAACTATGCTAGTTGCAATGCCACCAACAAGACCCAGATCTTTGGCGGTTTTGGTGTCGACACTGCAATGAACCTCAGTGGCGCCCAATACGTGGATGTTCAGTGCCTGGAGATTACGCGCCACTCCCAGTGCATCTCCCACGGCTCGCCCGCATTTCCCAGTACCTGCAATCGCAGCTTCCCGCTCGATGACTACGACTCCGTAGGCATCAGTACCAACACCGCTACCCATGATCTTCTGCTCCAGGACCTCTGGATCCATGGCCATACGGATCGCGGTATCAAAGGTCCTATCGGGGGTGAAGTCACTGCGGTAAGGGTCGACATAGCCTACAACGGGATGGCTGGCTGGGAGTTTGACGATGGCAGTGCCACGCCGCTTGTCAACGCAGTCTGGAACTTCCGCGACTCCATCATTGAATGGAGCGGCTGTAACCAGGAGTACCCCATCACCCATGCTAATCCTGCGATCTCCTGCTACAGCCAAAGCACCGGCGGCTATGGCGACGGCGTCGGCACGCCAATGGGCACAGGGCTCTCCGTCAATATCGATCACTCCATCTTCCGTTACAACACCCAGGACGGCCTTGATATCGGCCACGTCGATACCGGCACACACTTCCTTAATATCACCAACTCTGCCGCCTACGGCAACGGGGGAGGCCAGTTCAAATGGGGTGCCAACTTCACCTCCGCTGTCTTCGTCAACAACCTTCTGCTGGGCAACTGCCGTAGAATGGCCGAGCCGATGCCAGACACTCCCACCGGCTTCAACGCCCATCTTTCGGACTACTGCCGCGCCGAGGACACTCTCTCCTTCAATCTTCGTCAAGGCGGCACCGCGCTCATCGCCAACAACACGCTCGTCAGTTACGCTCCCTCCACCTTTGACATCGATTGCTGGGACCCCAGCTGCTCCAAGAGCACGCTCACCATCAAGAACAACATCGTCTTCGGATACGACAATCCCATGACCTACAACCTGGGCGGAAAGCCGGGCGGCCCCGGAGGCTTCTACTTCCAGAAACCCATCGGCAACGTCATCCGCGCCAACAATATGTTCTTCGGAATCCGTAGCCTCCGTTGCGTCACCCTCGGCCGCACCGAGCGCTGCGACGACCCCAAATTCGTCTCCCAGCCGCGCTTCTCGAAAGAGTCAGACCTGGATAACTTCAACTTCCATCTAGCACCGGACAGCCCAGCCCTGCACACCGGCGCGAACATACCAGAGATTCGCACCGACCAGGAAGGCAAGCCCCGTCCAGTCGGAGGCAATTATAGCCTTGGCGCTCTGGAGAACTAACTCTACTTACGCAGACCCAGCCGACGCAGCAGCAGGGAACCGGCGGTCAGTATTGCCCCGCCATTAAGCGGGTAATACATCAGCGAGCGTGCCATGTTATCCAAAGCTTTGCCCCACTGCCCACGATCGCCAAAAGTCTCGGCGCGCTGTTTATAGACTCCGCTCAATGCCTTTCCTCGTGCCACCCGGCCGCATCCTTCTTCGCCATAGTGCTTCTCGATAAACTGTTGCTGCGCCTTCAGCAGCTTGTCCGTGTCGGAGGTAATCGATCCCGGAGATAGCCGATAGTGCGCAATGAGGTGCGGCACCAATGCCACCTCGTACCGTTGTGCAATCCGCAGCCACAGGTCGCGGTCTTCCGGCCCTTTGATGGCTTCGTCGAACATCCCTACCTCGTCCACACATTTGCGCCGCAACGTAATCGTCAGGCACGGCATATCCACAGCACGCGTGTAGATGTACTCTGCGATCCTGCCTTCGCCATGCTTCTGACGGTTCGCAAACGTATCGATAACCACGCCATCGTTGTCGATGCGCGACACAAACCCGTAGCTCAGCCCCACCTCGGGTCGCCCTTCAAAGCTGCGCAGCGACTCCGCCAGCCGGTTCGGCAACCAGATATCGTCCGCATCCAGAAACGCGATAAACTCTCCCGTCGCCATGCCGAGCGCCGTATTCCTGGCCCTTGCAGGACCGCCATTTACATTCTGGATGTACAGCAGCTTCTCCCCCAGCTTCTCCTGGTAGGGTGCAATCACAGCAGCCGTATTGTCCGTGCTGCCGTCGTCCACAAGCAGCACGCGCCAGTCGTCAAACGTCTGTGCAATCACGCTGTCAAGTGCGATCGGGATATAGTTGGCGGCGTTGTATGCCGGCATAACAATGTCAACCTTCGGCATTCTCAGAACCCTCATTCCAGCGTTTCGTAGTTGCCCTTGCCAAGGCACATCCTGCAATGCTGCCATGTTGGCAAGCGCTAGGACATGACGTTTTTGGGGGATTTCTGCAACGCAGCACAGTAGCTCAATTCAGCAGTTGAGTTGGCTTGTTTTTTAGGCTATCCCATCGAAAGCTTACGGTATCATAGGGATGTTGTAGTAGCAGCAAAGCGAATCCATCCAGTACCAGTCACCAGTTTTTTCGAAATATCGGACCATCTGGTCGTGAAAGGCCCTATGTTCTTCCGTGCAAAACGAGCAATGCGAAGGACATGGTTCAATCTGAACTGTCGGCCTCTGCTCCAGACTGCTCCCATCCATACCAACGATTCCAGCCTCAGCCTTGTCACCATGCTCTGCCATGGCGAAGTCATCATGTATCTCCTCGCGGTCAAATCCTTCTGCCGCCAGCTCGGTCGCGTCCCCAGCGTAGTCATCCTCGACGACGGGTCTCTCACCCCCGACGACTACGCCACGGTCAAGGCGCACATTCCTGCCATAAAGATTATTCCCATCGCCTCAGTCCTGCCTGCTCAATGCCCCAAAGGCAGTTGCTGGGAGCGGCTCTTGCTCATCAGCGATATCGTCCAGGACACCTACGTCGTCCAGATTGACTCCGACACCCTCACCCTCAGTTCCATCAAGGAAGTGCAGGATTGCATCACAGCCAATCGCAGCTTTACTCTCATGGGTGATCGCTCCTTCCCGGAGATTGAGTCCATGGCCAGCGCGAACGCGCGCTACGCGGACAGTACGAATCCTATGGTCCAGGCAGTCTGCGAGCGCTCCTTCAATCAGCTTCCAGAGAGCGCGAACCTCAAGTACGTCCGCGGCAACGCTGGATTCACCGGCTTTGCCAAAGGTTCCTTCGGCCGCCAGCAGGTCGAGTTTTTCTCCGAACTCATGTCTCGCGTTGCGAAAGAAAAATGGAACGAGTGGGGCAGTGAACAAGTCACTTCCAACCTCGTCATCGCCAACACGGAAGCAGCCTACACCCTAAGCTTTCCCAAGTATCTCTCCCACTGGGCCCACTCGGACGTCAACTACGAGCAGTCCTCGTTCATTCACTTCATCGGACCCTTCCGCTTCGCAAACGGCTTCTACCTGAAGAGCGCGAAAAGGATAATCGCAGCCCTTAAGTCCTAACGCTTCAGCCAAAACGCCGACTTATCCTTCCCCAGCACACTCTCATAAGCCACCACCGTCTTTGCCGCAATCGATAGCCACGAAGCATCCCCAAAGTTCATCATCCGTACCTGCGCCGCCAGCCTCTCGCGCAGTGCTGCGTCTCCCAGCAGACGGCCCAGCGCTTGGGCCAACGCATCCGCATCTGCCGGATCCACCAGCAGTGCATTCTCGCCATCCGTCAGCAGCTCTTGGAACACCGGCAGATCACTTGCCAGAATCGTCTTCCCCAGCGCCAGCCCCGTAGCCAGCGCACCACTCGTCGTAATCGCGCGATACGGATACACCACTACATCCGCATGGCGATACAGCCCCACCAACTCCTCCGTCGAGATAAACCGGAAGTTCAACCGCACTCGTTCCAGCCCCAGCGCCCGCACCTGTTGCCGGATGCTCTCCAGCAGCTCCTCTGTTCCCGTCCCCGCAACCACCAGGCAGGCATTCACCCCTGTGGCCTCCACCTGCTTCCACGCATTCAGCAGCAGATCGACGCCCTTGTAAGGAAAAATGATCCCTTGCCACAGCACCAGCGCCTGCCTATCCTCCACACCGAAGGCCTGTGCCATCGCCGTGTCCTTGGTCTCCGGCAGATCGTAAAAGAACGGTCCATGTGGAATCACGCTCACCCGCGTCTCCGCCACGCCAAACTCATCCCGCAGCCGCGTCTTGATGTGGTCTGAGTGGCAGATGATCCCATCCACCGACGCATACAGCTTCAGAAACGTCTGCTTATAAGCCTCCGCCGAATCGTGTGGCAGCAGGTCATGCACCGTCAGCACCAGCTTCGCACCGCGCCACCGTGTGTACTCCAGAAACCACAGGTCCACCGGCACTCGCCACTTCAGCATCGGCAGGTACTGCACATGCACCACATCCGGCGGCCGCACCAGGAAGCGAACACCCAGCGCCACCAGGTTCAGCATCGCCTCCGCCATCTTGAACACCCGCCGCGGCAGACGCGGCATATCGAACCGCCCCACCACATCCATCAACCCCGGATCCAGCTTGATGCCGCGACTGCTGAAGCACGCCGTATCCAGGTAGTACGTAATCGACCCCACCTGCACATCTACCCCCTCAGCCAGCAAGGCCTTGGAGAGATACGCCGTGTAGTATGGCACGGTCGCCCACAGGTCCATCATAAAAACCTTCAGCCGCTTCGTACTGTGCATCGCCTCGCTCAAGCCCCCACCTCACGCCTAAGCTTCGAGCCAGCACCAGCCGCCTCATACACCCGTACATAATCCGCCGTCATCCGCGCGGCAGAGAACTCCGCCGCAATCACCCGCTTCCCAGCCCGCCCCAGTCGCCCCCGCAGAGCAGCATCCTGCAACAACCGCTGCATCGCCCCAGCCAGCTGAGCCACATCCTCCGGAGCCAGCAGTACGCCCGTATCGTCATCGCGCACCACCTCCGGCACCGCTCCCACACTGGTAGCAATCAACGCTCGCCCACTCGCAAGCCCTTCCAAAATCGCCATCGGCAAGCCTTCTTCGCGCGACGCCGAAACCATCAGGTCGAACGACGCATACACCGCCGGCATATCGCTCCGCGGCCCCAGCAAAGACATCTTCGTGCCGACGCCCAGCTCCTCGATCAAAGCCCCCAGCGCAACTCGATCTGCCCCATCCCCGACCACCACAAAGCGTACCTCGGGCAGCACCTTCAACACCTCTGCCGCCGCACGAATAAAAATATCGACACCCTTCTCCCGGGAAAGCCGTCCCACCAGCCCCACCAACAACTCACCCTCGCCCAGTCCGTTGCGCAACGAAGGCGCAATACCCTCAAACGCAGCCGTACCAATTCCATTCCGAATCAGCGTGACCTTATCGGCGCTAACACCTGCAGCCAGTAGACGTGCTTCCACCTCATCCGACACTGCCACCACCTGGTCGAACCCGCGCAGCACCATCCGATCGATCTTGCCGTACAACGTCACGCGCCAGTCATTGTCGTACCAGGTGTGGCACGTCGAAACCATCGGCACCTCAGTCCCACGCAGCGCGAAGTAGCAGTAAATATCGGCCTTATACCCATGCGCGTGCACCACGTCCGCGCCCGTCGTCTTCACCAACGCACGAATCTTCTCTCCCACGCTGCGGTCCATCTGGCCAGAGCAGGGAATCAGGTGCGCTTCAATCCCACACCGCGTCGCCACATCATGCAGCTTCACATTCTCATTCGCCGCATTGCTGAACACTGCGATCACACTCCTGTGTCCACTCGCATGCAGCTCGTCCGACAGGTTCAGGATCACCGCCTCCGCCCCATACATCCCGCCACTGCTGATGATCTGCAACACCGTCATGCGCCCGCACCCGCTTCTGGCTCACTTCGGTTCACTATCGACCACACCTTCGCGTACAGCGTATCGCCCAGCACACTCTTCGCCATGCCTTTGATCTTGTCCTTTCTCTCAAGCGCAGCTAGCACACCACTCGCAGGATCCAGCACCTTCTCCAACCACGCCAGATCCGTACCGCCGACAAGATTCAGCCGCCCCACCAGCCACGCATCCGCCGCTGTAGAAGCCTGCGGCACCGAAGTAAAGACCTGCGTATACCCATGCTCCCGACAAGCCTCCAGCACCCGCTGGTTATACCGCCCGCCCGGCAACGACATCGTCGTCACCGCCGTCCCCAGCTCATCTTCCAGCTTCAATCGAGCGTCCAGCAGCTCCGCCTTCAACTGGGCCGCATCGCAATGTGTCAGCAGAGTGTGCGTCCAGCCATGCGCCCCAATCTTCTGCCCTGCCGCCTGCAACCCACGCAACTGCTCCGAACTCATGTACCCAGCCCGCTGCGCCGTCCAGCCCACCGTGATAAAAAATCGTGCCGTTACCCCGGTCTGCTGCAGCACCGGCAGTGCCTGCTCATAGTTCGAGACGTCGCCATCATCGAACGTAACCTCCGGCACCAGCCCCGCTCCACCACCTTGTTGCAGCCGCTGAAACAGCTCCATCTGTCGCGCAAACTCCGCCGTCTTCATCACGTAGGCATACTCGCTGCCCTCCGCTCGAAGCTCGTGATACAGAAAATGAAGTCGTCCCGTCATCCGTCTTTACCGCTCCCAAACATCGCTCAAATCGCTTCCATCATTGGAACACGCACCCGCCGCGCAGTCCGCCATCGCCCCGCAAAAGTACCACAAGAGTAGCCGTCACCGATCCCTCCTGCAAATGCCACAAAAGACTGAGAACTCCCTTCAATCCAGTCGCTTAGGGTGTCGAACTTGGCTCATACTCGCTCCCCGTACTCATACTTCCCAACCCCATCGTCTAATCTGTCGTCTAAGGCCTTCGCTCTACCTCATCTATGCCATTACTCCAACTCATCGCCGCCACCTGTCGCCCCCCGCAGACCAACAGGTCCGCACGATGAGCGCCATCACCTGCCTCAATCCCGGCGCTGCATCTCCGTCGCAAGACCCCGCGCTCCCCCACGTCCTCCTCGTCGTCGACCAGTTCCCCCGCGCGCTCGGCGGTGGAGAGCGCATCGTCCTCAAGCTCGCTGCTCTTCTTCCTGCCTACGGATACCGCGTCTCCATCCTCACCTTCGCCGTCCATCCGCAGACCTCCGCGCTCGACTCACCACCCTGCCCCGTTTACCTGCTCCCGCTGGCGCGCACCTACGATCTCAACGCCCTCCGCGCCGGCATTCAGCTCCGCCGCTTCTTGCAACTCAATCAGGTACAAATTGTGCAGACCTTCTTTGAGAGCTCCGACATCTGGGCCGGCTTCGTCACCCGTACCCTCTCCAGCGCGAAGCTCATCTGGAGCCGCCGCGACATGGGCATCCTCCGCACCCGCAAACATCACATCGCCTATCGCCGCATGCGCAATATGCCTCACGCCGTCTTCGCCGTCTCCGACCTCGTCCGGCAGCACTGCATTGAGGTCGACGGCATCCCTTCCGCCCGCGTCCAGACCGTCTATAACGGCCTCAACCTCGCCGATTGGTTCGCCACCGCTCACACCGCTCCGTCGACGCAGCCGCACATCACCACCGCCGGCAACATCCGCCCCGTCAAAGGCCACGACGTCCTCATCCGCGCCGCCGCCATCGTCCTGCAACAGTTCCCCAACGCCCGCTTCACCATCGCCGGCGAAGTCCTCGAGCCCGCTTACTACGCAGAACTGCAGTCCCTCATCCTCGATCTCAATATCTCGCAGCAATTCACCTTTCTCGGCGGCATCGCCAATCTGCGCGACCACCTCGCCACCGCCACCATCTTCACGTTACCCTCGCGCAGCGAAGGCTTCTCCAACTCCATCATCGAGGCCATGTCCGCCGCACTCCCCGTCGTCGCCACCAACGTAGGTGGGAACGCAGAGGCCGTCGTCGACGGCACCAGCGGCTACATCGTCCCCTCAGAAGATCCCGCAGCCCTCGCCGAAGCCATCCTCCGTCTTCTCGCCGATCCCGTGCATGCCGTCCAGATGGGCGAAGCAGGCAAGCTCATAGCCGCAGAAAAATTCACCAACGAAGCGATGATGCTCCGCACCACCAACACCTACGCCACTCTCCTCGCGCAGCGCTAGTCGCAAAGAAAAAGGGCAGAAGCAAACCTCGCTTCTGCCCTTCCGTTCCGTCAAAATCAACTAGCAGCGAACAATCTTCTCCGACACAATCCCCTTAGTAGCATTGCGCGAATCGACCACCAGCTTGCTCTCAGCCACAATCGACTTGTAGTCGTAGTCCGTATGGTCGGTCACGATCAGTACGCAATCGTACTGGTCTAGATTCACCAGCGGAGTGCTCGTCATGTTCAGATTGTAGCGGCGGCCACGTCCGACAGTAGGGAAGTAAGGGTCGTTATAAAGCACCTCGGCCCCTTCCGCCCGCAGCAGCTCGATGATCGTCAGCGAAGGAGACTCGCGCAGATCGTCGATGTCCTTCTTGTATGCCATGCCCAGCATCAGAATCTTCGATCCGTTCATCGACTTCTTATGCTGGTTCAGAGCCTTCGCGACGTAGTGCACCACATGCTCCGGCATCGCCTCGTTCACTTCGCCCGCCAGCTCGATAAAGCGCGTATTGAAGTCATACTCCTTCGCCTTCCAGCTCAGGTAGAACGGGTCGATCGGAATACAGTGGCCACCCA
>JANYER010000306.1 GCA_025359825.1 Granulicella sp. | reverse complement strand
CGGGTGGGTGCGGCGGTAGAAGCGCTGGGGTTATAAAAAACTAACGCTGTAGACGGATAGCGTCGATATGTCTTCTAAGCTGCCGGGAGTCGCGGCAGCCCGGGGAGAGCGTATGTCGAGATGGTTTGGGATGGATGTGCGGCGGCTGGTGCGTGTGGCGGTTGTGTTTGTTTTTGTTTTGGGGGCGGTGTGTGTGGTGGGTGGTCAGCGGGCTTCGTGCCAGTTGAACTCCAACTCCGCTACGGGGGTGGCGAACGGCAGCAGCGCAGTGGCGATGACGACCAGTTGGACGGGGGTGTCGCTGTTCTCTTCGGTCGCGCTGTATGGATATTTCATGAGTTGGTCGCAGGCGCTCTCGGGCGGGACGCCGGTGGTGTACATTCCTTCTTCGAGTGTGTTGGGGAAGGTGCCGACCGGTTCGGTGACGAGCTATACGGCGTTTACGCAGAGCACTGCGCTGGGAACTGCGGGTGCTGGCTTGCAGCTTTTACTCTCAAAATGCGTTGCTAAGCCTGGGTGGAAGCAGGACGGATAATTTGAGCCTGCAGATTGATTTGACTGTGCTGCCGCAATTGCCTGCTGCGACGTATACCGGGGTGCTGGTGTTGCAGGCGCAGGCTTTCTAGACAGTTTTTCAGCAACCCGGGTGGGCGGCAAAGTTGTGCGCAACGGGTGAAATGAATGAGTGTTCAGTATAGTGTGGCCGGTATCACAAGGAAGCAGGATGCCGACCCTGGAGGTAGTTATGACACGCACACACGTAAAGGCGATGGTCGCGAAGGTAATGACGGTTGGTCTGCTGGCTGGTGCGTTTGCGATGGCGGCACCGGCGAAGGCCCAGGCGCAGGGCTTCTCGGTAGGGGTACGGTTTGGCCAGCCGGTGTACCAGGGCTATGACGATCGCCGCGGGTACTGGGAGCATGAGCGGTTTGAGCGTGAGCGTCGTGAGGCGTATGCCCGGCAGGTAGCGTTTGAACGGCAGCAGGAGTTTCTGCGGCATGAGGCGTGGGAGCGGCAGCAGCGCTTCTACGGGCACGACCGGGACTTCCGTGGCGATCGGGACGACCACTTCCGTGGTGGCGACCGGGACGACTATCGCCGCTAACCGCTAGCCCCTAACTGCCAAGGCGGGGCGTTGAAGAAGTCGTAGCGAGGTTCGCAGGGCCGGCTGGGGAGACTTAGCCGGCCTTGCTGTTTGTGCGGGGCTGTGGGGGCGATGCTAGGCGGGTGGGATGGGGAGGGGCTGGTAGTAGCTGGATTCGGGGTGGGCGCAGGACTGGCAGAGGGTCTGGCCGGCGCGGGTGGTGTCGCGGTCGTAGTTGATGCCTTCGCCGCATTGGGTGCAGGCGATGCGAGGGGATTTGTAGCCGGGCATCTCGCGGGGATGGAGGGGGACCTGGACCCACTGCTCGGAGAAGAGATCGGTGTCGGGGAGTTCGCGGTAGGCGAGCATCTGTTGCTGGTTCTTGTCTTTGATATTGGGGTACAGGATGTGAGGGTAGAGCTCGCGGGCGCGGGCCTTGGAGGATTCGAGGGCGGCGATGCGGATGGCTTTATAGGTGGGGGTGGTGGTGTTCTCCGTGGCCGATGCGAGAATTGGTGCGGCTAAGTCCACGAAGGTGGCGGCCATCTTGCCCCAGTCGCGGACTTTGAGGGCACGTTTGCCGAGGCGGCAGCCGGTGACGACGGCGATGGCGTCGGTGGCGCAGCGATCGATCTCGACGAAGGTGACGAGACGCTTGCGGTCTTTGGGAGAGTAGATGCCGCGTGGGTCCAGGATGTCGAGGCGATTGAGGGCGAGAAGGGCCATGCGGACGCCGAGGATCTGGCCGGCGCAGAGGTGGCCGTGGGCGATTTCGGCGTCCTTGAGGAGGGCTTCGAATTGGAGGGCGGGGAATTCAAGCGTGGGGGAGGCCATGGATAGATGATACGGCTGTGCGGGGCGGTGTGTGTTCTATGCTGGAGCGGTTGGGCTGGATGGTTGAGTCAGCGGCTTGCTTTGGTGGAGGGGTATGCGGTTTTGGTTTGAGCGGTCGGGCGAGGTGTCGTTGCGGGAGCAGATCGTTGCGCAGGTGGCGCTGGGGATTTCTAGTGGAGAGTTGATGGCGGGAGCTCGGCTGCCGAGTACGCGGGAGATGGCGCGGCGGTTTGAGATCCATCCGAATACGGTGAGTGCAGCGTATCGCCAGTTGGAGCAGGAGGGGAGAGTGGAGCTGCGACGGGGCAGCGGCGTGTTTGTTTGCGATGGCGCTAGTGGGGCTAGGGCGGGTGAGGGTTCGGCGGGGGCGGAGTTGGATCAGCGGATTGCGTCCTTCTTTGAGGAGTTGCGGGAGGAGGGGGTGGCGGCGGAGGTGGTGCGGCAACGTCTGCGGCAGTGGCTGGAGGTGGTGCCGCCGGACCATTTTCTGCTGGTGGAGCCGGATGCAGAGCTGCGACGAATTGTGAAGATGGAGCTGGAGGATGCGCTGCACTTTCCGGTGCGGGCGGTGGGCTTTGAGGAATGCGGCGACGCTGGAGTTTGGGCCGAGATTTGGGCTGGGGCGCTGGCGGTGACGTTGCCGAGCAAGGTGGCTCGGGTGCGAGAGATGTTGCCGACGGGAACGGAGATGGTGGCGCTGCAGGTGCGGTCGGTGCCGCTGGCGCTGGGGGAATGGTTGCCTGCGCGGCCGGAGGTTCTGGTGGGGATAGTGTCGCGTTGGCCAGAGTTTCTGCGGCTGGCGCGGACGATGTTGGTGGCGGCGGGTTTTGCCGGCGATGGACTGGTGGTGCGGGATGCGCGCGAGGTGGGGTGGGAGCGCGGTCTCGACGGAGTTGCGGGAGTGGTGTGCGACGCGGTGATGGCTGAAGCTTTGGGTGGTATGGCAGAGTTGCGAGCGGTGAAGGTGATTCCGTTCCGGCTGGTAGCCGAGGCTTCGCTGGCGGAGCTGCGCGAGGCGGAGCGGGGCATTAGTGAGCGGTTGGGGCGGGTGGAGTCCTAATGGGTTGGGCTGGCTGGTGCTCGGTAGATAAGGCGGCGATGCAGGTGGGGTCGGGGTGGGTAGAAGCTGGGGCGCGGGGCGATCAAGAAGGAGAATCCAAAGCCAGCGCCGATGAAGGTGCAGAACAAGATGACGCGGGCGTCGCCTTGGTGGCAAAGAGCAGCACCAAGGGCAGCGCCAACGCCGGTTGCGACGGCAACTGCGGCGCCGGTGGGACCGTACGCCTCTTCTTCTACGTAGACGGCCTCTACGCTGGCGATGGGGTAGGTGATGCGGCGGGGTGCCATGGAGGGGGCGTAGAGGTTGCAGGC
>JANYER010000304.1 GCA_025359825.1 Granulicella sp. | reverse complement strand
TCTAGATGCTATTATCGCGCGTGCTGCATATAATGCCCAGACTGTCCATCCTGTCGGCGACCCACCCTTCAATTACATCTATTCCCCTATTACCCTTCCACTTCTCCGTTTCATTGGAGCCAGACCTATCTGGCTCAGTGGCACCTTCTATTGGTCAATCTACATCGTTGCAGTTCTTGCCTCAATTTGGGTTGCTACGCTCGCTCTCGAAGTCGATGAACAAAGCGTCTTCTTCTGCATCGCTCCCGTTATAATCTTCTTTCCCGGCCTTTTAGCAAATGGCACAGTCTTAGGCGGAAACATAGCATACATCCTGTACGGCTTTGTCCTGACCGCTGCCGCCTACGGTTGGAAGCGTAATCGATGGTTATATTTCTATCTCGCAGTCATTTCAGCATCCTGCATCAAAATGCCCCTACTTAGCCTCGTCACGATACCCATACTCTCAGCACGCAAACAGTGGTTGCCAGCTGCGGTTACGAGCGGCTGCGGCCTCGGACTCTTCGCCCTTACTTCCGTAATTTGGCCCGAACTATTCAAGCACTATCTAGAGGCTATCAACGATCAATTTCTTTTCAACCACGACTTTGGTTGCAGCCCCGCAGGCCTTTTATCCACCGCCCTCGACCTTTACGGAGTTCCTTACTCTCCCGCCGCTATTATTTTCTATATTGTCTACGCTGTTCCTATATTCACTCTGCTCGTCATCCTCTCTCGCCGCTATCTAAACGGACTTTTTTCTTTGAATCAGTGGATGCCCGTCCTACTGGCGGGCGTTATCCTGCTCAATCCTCGCATCATCGAATATGACCTAGCTCCTATAACTCTTTTCATGCTAATCCTCGCGTGGCGATTTATTAGTCGATTCCTCAAACCCTTTCACGCCATAATGACTCTCGCTACCATCTTTATCATTTCCAACAGTATTGCGTCGTACAGTTGGACGATCTGGAAGTTTACGGAAGGACCGGTGCTAATGGCGTGCTTTGGAGTTGGGTGTCTAACTTTATTGCGTCCTCAGCTTGACCCGGCACAGACCCGTCCGTCTTGATAACTACTTTTCTCGTTACCAAACGCACCTTTCCTACTTGAATCTCTGAACCGAAGCAAGGAGCATTGTCCTCAATGGAGCAAACGCCTCAGTCCAGTAACCACAACGCGCCCGCTCCATTCAATAGGACTATAGTTAGCCTGCTTTGGGTGTTCACCTGTGTCTTTTTTCCGGTCTGGATGCACTTCGATATCCCGGCGTGGGATGCAAATGTCTACCGTGCGGCGATGATTTCCCTAAATGCAGGCCACGATCCCTATGCGGACGCCATTGCTGCCCAGCAGCTCTTTCATAGCCAGATGGCTCTTCATCGGGGCGTACAAGGTCCGTTCAGCTATGTGTACTCACCTATCACGCTTCCGATGCTGCGTGTTGCAGGATCGCTACCCCTCTGGTTGAGCTCGTGCGTCTATATACTTTTTTATGTGGCTGGTGTGCTCGCTTTGATATGGTTTGGACTGCGGATTGTCGAAGCTGGCGAAAGACGCTACTTCATATATATTGCTCCCGTCTTAGTCTTTTTTCCTGGATTTCTGGCAATCGATAACGTGCTAAGTGGCAATATCGCTTATATTCTTTATCCGTTGATTTTGCTAATCGCCTTCGCCGGATGGCGCAGCGGTAAATGGCTTTGCTTCTACCTTGCCGTTATCTGTGCCTCCTGCTTCAAAGCACCTTTGTTGACCTTGCTGGCGATCCCCATTCTCTCGGCACCGGAACAGTGTGTTCCATCGATCACGACTGCCAGCGCCGGGCTTGTAATGTTCTTCATGCAGCGGTTTTTGTGGCCCTCTCTCTTCCATAATTTCCTACAGGCAGTCGAGCTGCAATTTAGCTATAACCGTGACTTCGGCGTCAGTCCAGTCGGCCTATTCAGTGGCGTCCTATTCGATCTCGGCCTTCCATATTCGCCCGCCAGTTATCTCTTTTTTTTGTGCTATGTACTACCTCTAATGGCTTTACTTTTTTATCTCAGCCGCTGCTTTCTTCGCCGAGATTTCGATTTCCGGCAATGGATGCCTGTAATGCTAGTTGGAGTCGTCCTTCTGAACCCACGCATCATGGAATATGATGTGGCCCCGCTTACTATCCCCCTTGCTCTTATTTGCTGGCGGTTCTACAAGGCTCTTGTCTCGACCTCACAGGCGTTGGTTTATTCAGCGCTTACCTTCCTGACACTAAACCTTATCGCCACACAGAGCTGGAAATGTTGGAAGCTCACCGAAGGACTCACGCTGGTGATTTTCTTTTTGGCTGGCAGTTGGAACCTTATTCGTAAGTCTCGCGTGTCCTGCGATGCCTCCGGAGCTAACAGGGCCAGCTTGGGTAAGCTTTAGCAATCGACTTCCATTGAACTGCTACCCCACGCACCGTACAAATGCCCCACCCGCCTCTGCCTCCACGATCACCTCGCCCCACTCCGCCGGCACCACCACTGCCTGCCCCGGCAGCAGTTCCACTTCGTCTCCCGGAGTAATCACCACCACCGTCCCCTCCAGCCCCACCAAACAACCAGGACCAGTCATGGCAACGTGGGCCGGCTCCATCGCCTCCAGCTCAAACAGGTCGACCGTAAAGTACTGCTCCTCGATCAACCGCGTAAACCCATCCATCTCACGCGGAGCGACCTTTCCCGCCCGCGTCTTCAGCTTCATCACCGCCAGCCCACGCTCCACATGCAGCTCGCGAGGCCGTCCATAGTCGTACATCCGGAAGGTCACATCGCAGGTCTGCTGCGTCTCCAGCAGCACCACGCCCGGCCCAATCGCATGGACCGTCCCGGCATCCACAAAGATCATGTCCCCCACGCTCACCCGTACCCACTCCAGCAGAGACTCCATGCTTCCATCGGCCACGCTCGCCCGCACCGCATCCGGAGTTACGCCATCCTTCAACCCCAGCGCCACTGTCGCACCCGGCTCAGCCTCGAGTACATACCAGCACTCCGTCTTGCCTCGTGCTTGCCCCATCGCCTGTGCCTGAGCATCATCCGGATGCACCTGCACCGACAGCTTCTCATTCGGAAACAGAATCTTCACCAGCAGCGGAAACTCGCCGCCACCCAGCCCACTCGCGAACTCCTTCGCCACGTCCTTGAAGGCCCGCCCTTCAAGCTCGCCCGTCTCCACCACGCACTCCGGCCCCGTCAGCCACGCCTCACCCACCAACTCCGTCGTGCCCGTCTCGTCATACCAGGGCTTCAGACTCTTACGACCCCACACCCGATCACTAAACCATGGCTTCAACAGAAACGGCGCTAAGCTCATTCAACCTCCGCAACCTTCTCCGGCTGCCAATCCTAATTCTAATCGTCGTCATCCTTGGCGGACTTCTTCCTTCGCTCCAGCAGCGCCGCCGGAATAGGCTTGTCCCCCATGGCGTCTTTCCACAGAATAACGTTCAGCTTCTGCGCATCCGCACGGTCCGCATGACGAAAGTCCATCTTCGCCGACGCCTTTGCACCCGGAGCCGTCTTTACATTCGCCGTATAGATAAGCCCGTTCTCCCGGTTGCGATAGTCCGCCGCAAACGGCTCCTGCTCACCCGTCCCGCTGAACTCCTCGCTCATCATCGAGCTGAAGGCATCGTTGTTGTTCATGGGCGGCAGCCCCAGCAGCGTCTCCATCGTCCGCACCACGCTCACCGTGGAGTAGAACCGGCTATCCACAAACACCCCGCCATCCTGCTTCTTCGGCGCGTACTTGCTCACCACCAGCGCCAAGCTACGATGCGCGTCCACATGGTCCGCGCCATTCTGTGCATCGTCCTCCAGGATGAAGAACGCCGTATCGTCCCAGTACTTCGAGTGCGACACCGCATCCACCACCATCCCCACAGCCAGGTCATTGTCCGAAACGGAAGCCTTCGGCGTCGGACTTCCCGGCGTCGTGCCCGCCGTGTGATCGTCCCCCAGCCGCAGCAGGATAAAGTTCGGCATCGTATCCTTGCCTGCCTCCCGGTCCGTCACCCAACCCTTCAGATGCCGCAAAAATACCTCTGCCCGCAGCTGGTCCGGGATCTTCGTATTGAAGTCCGGCGCCTCCGGTGCAAAGTGCCCCACCAGCTCCGCCTTGGTTGCAATATTGTTCGCCAGCAGTGGAATCCCCCACTGGAACTTGTTCACCCCGCCGCCCCACTCCTCCGGAATCATCTCGCCCGGCTGGATCGTCGAACGGTCGCAGTGCAGCCCTTCCAGCAATGGCCCCTCCTGCGAGCCGCCACTCTTCTTCACATCGCAGAAGGTCGAAGAGATGAACTCGCCAAAGTGATACAGCGTCTTGCCATGCCGCGTCAGATTGCCCCAAAGATACCCACTCGCAGGCTCCACCACATCCGGAATTTGCTGCAACAGCGGATAACCCTGCGCCACTACGCCTTCGTAGTCATACGTCCGCTGCCCACCGCGATAATCCACCTGCACCACCTTTTCCAGATAGTCCGTCCCAATCGCCGCCGTAGACCACACATGCCCGTCGCCCGACACCTCGCCGGAGTCGAAGAAGTTATCCAGCACCCCAAACTGCAACGCCAGCGCGTGTTGGTTCGGCGTAATCTCCGCGCCATACATCGTCAGGCTGGCATCCCCGTTTCCAACTGCCTTGCCGTCCTTCTTCAGGTCGCCGAAAACCTGGTCGTACGTCCGGTTCTCCTTCACGATGTAGACCACATGCTGGATCGGCCCCTTCCCCGCACCTGCTGCAAATGGCAGCTTCTCCGCCGCAGCCTTCATCCGGTTCGACTCCACCACCTCCGCCGTCCAGCGCGGCAACTCTTTCTCCATCGAGGCCATGTCCAGCGTCGCCAGCGACCCATACAGCAGCGTAAAGATGTAACTCGAAACCTTCCGTTCGGACCCACCTGCAGCCTGCTGCGGAAGATTATTCGGCGCAGTCCCCTTCCCCTTCGCCGTCGCCAGGTATAGCTTGCCGCCCGTCACCGCCATCGCCATCGGCATCCACTCGGTAGGCACAAACCCCATCGGCTCGACCATGCCGCGCTTCACCGCCGCCTTCGTCAACTTCCCCGTCTGGAAGACCGCAACCGCATTCGTTCCGCCATTCCCAACATATAAACGCGAGCCATCCGCACTTAACGCCAACGCCTCAGGCTGCGCGCCAAAGTAGGTCTGCCGGGGCAGCCGCGTATCAAAGTACCCCTTCACCGAAAACTGCCCTGCCCCCACATTCACCGCCGCCACCGCATCCCGGTTCGACAGCGCCACATACATCGTCTTGCCGTCCGGCGACAGCTCCATCGCGCAAGGATGCGTCCCCGCAGCAGTAGCGCCTACCGGCTTCAATAGCGGCAACTTCCGCCCGACAATCCCCTTAGCCAAGTCAAGCTCCACCACCTCGCTCGCATTCCAAAGCGCAACAAACGCCCGCGCGCCGTCCTTCGAAACCACCAGCCCAACCGGATACGTCGAAGGTACAGCCTCATTCTCCGACACATCGAACCGCTTCAAAATCTCTCCCGTCGCCGCATCCAACAGCAGCACATCGTCCGAGAGATTCCCCGCCACCAACAGCCGCTCCCCCTGCCCGTGCGCCGTACCCTTCAACACCGCAATCGCAGCAGGAAACGGAATCGCTTTGTCGCCCGCCAGACCGCCAATCATCATCGTCTTCCGGCCCGCAGCCAGTTGAATCAACGGCAGGTTCATCATCCGCTCTCGCGTAATCTTTCCAGCCTCAAACCCGTACACCACCACCCCACTTCCGGCCTTATCCTTGCCATCCCCCAGCGGGTCGGTGATCGAGCCCATACTCGCGTACACATGCTTCCCATCCGCGCTAAACGCCAGTCCAGAGAACAAGGACTGCTTCGCCTTCAAGGGTGTCCGGTCATCCGGAAAATCAGTCACCACACCCGTCTGCGTATCCAGCACCGCCAACGACTGCATGTACTCCGACTCAAACGTCCCGTACCCTGCATTTACCGTCACCACATAGCGCCCATCGGGAGACACTGCCATCGACACTGGCAGACTGTTCAGCCGCTGCGGCCCGCCCGGCACCGGACGAACAATCCGTTTGCTCGAAGGCAGATCAATCCCCTGCCCCACACCCTGCACCCCAAACCCAATTGCCAATCCTCCGGCAATCACCATCATCCGAACCATTCCAGCCACTAGTCGCATCATCCAGATACCCTATCAAGTTCAAGCTACCAGCCGCATTACAGCGTGATGACACATGCGCCCGACCCCTCGGAAATGCACTGCCAAACCCCATTACAAAAGTCTTACACCCACTCCCCCCTCACCCCTGTTAGCGTCGTTCTAGCAGGTAGAGAACACAGGCTGGAAACACAGAAGGAAGAATCGAAAAACCATGACACCGATCACCCTCACTCCCCAGGAAACTCCGACCACCCCCACTAAGCCCGCAACCAAGCCACACGTTGTCGCGGCAGTGGCTGAGGTCACTCAGAAGATCAAGCAAGACCTCCGCATGGGCCGCGAGCACCAGCAGGGTCGCATCAACTGGATCACCTCCATCGCCATGGGTGCCTTCCACGTCGGCGCCATCCTCGCCTTCCTCCCCATCTTCTGGTCCTTCAAGAACGTCGGCGCGTTCTTTGTCATGTACTTCTTCGCCATCAACATCGGCATCGGCGTCGCCTACCACCGCCTTCTCACCCACCGCGGCTACAAGGTTCCCAAGTGGATCGAGTACTTCGTCACCGCTTGCGGCTGCCTCGCGCTTGAGGGAGGGCCCATCTTTTGGGTCGCCACCCACCGCGTTCATCACCAGTACTCCGACCACGAAGGCGATCCGCACACCCCCCACGACGGTACCTGGTGGGCACACGCTGGCTGGATTCTCTCCGGTCGCGCCCTGCACTCTGAGACCGCTCTCCTCGGCCGTTACGCTCCCGACCTTACCCGCGACCGCGTCCACGTCTGGCTCAGCAAGTACCACTACCTCCCGCTGGTCTTCACCGGTCTGGTCCAGGTCGCTCTTGGTGCGTCTCTCGCAGCGCCCGGCCATCGCGTCATCGGCGCAGTAGGAATGCTCCTCTGGGGCACCTTCCTCCGCGTCACCGTCGGTCTCCACGCTACCTGGCTCGTCAACTCCGCCACCCATCTCTGGGGCAAGCGCCGCTTCGAAACCAAGGACGACTCCCGCAATACATGGTGGGTCGCTCTACTCACAGGCGGCGAGGGTTGGCACAACAACCACCACGCCCATCCCGTCAGCGCCCGCCACGGACTTGCATGGTATGAGTTCGACATCAACTACTACTTCATCTGGCTGCTCAGCAAAGTCGGTCTCGCCGAGAAGATCCAGATCGCACAGTACGACAAGGCTGACCCTAAGCCAGCCGGCGTCTAATCTGCATCAAGGCAAACGTGAAAGAGGCCGTCTCCCGCAAAGGGGACGGCCTCTTTCACGTGCGCAACGCAACTGCTTTACATACCAACCATGGCGCTCACTTTATACGGCAGCAAGTCCAGAAACACGATGTCGTGCACATCCACCAGCGCGCCATCCTTCTCGGACTCCGTCTTCACCTTCACCCACTCCGGGTCCTTGGTGAACCGCGCCCAGTTGGCCTTCGCTGCCTCACGGCTCGGATGCTTCAGCATGTAGACCAGCTTGGTGCTCTTCCCCGGCTCTTCATCCGGAACCCAGAAGCCAACACCCGGCATTCCCAGCCGCGCAAAGATCGCCACCTCATATGTCTTGAACCGCTCCAGCAGAGCAGCATGTTTTCCGGGGAAAGCTGTATACGTTCGCAGCTCATACACCGTTCCCGCGGCATCCGCACCCGCTGCTCCAGTACCAGCAGCATGCAACATCGAAGCCATCCCAAACGGCAGTGCAGCAGCCGCTCCCATTCCCTGCAATACTTTTCTTCGATTCATCCTAGCCACTCCTTCAATGTGTCTTCCACGTACTCCTTCGAAACAATAAACGGCTTCTCCAATACCTGTATAGTCAGCGCCTCGCCGTCGAACGCATAGCTGGCCTTCACGCCCATCTTTTCAATCGTCCCCTCAGGCCCGGTCAGTTCGATCCCCTGCGAGCTCTTCAACCGCGCCGTCACCGCTTCAAACTCCGCCTGCGTCATCTTCACCTGCATCGTTATCTCCTCCTTGCACCGTGCACCTACTATACTTTTGTCACCGATGAACATCACTCGCCGCCGCGGAGCCATCGCCTTCTTCATCACCCTCGGGGTGCTCCTCGTCGGCGTGGCCGTCACCCTCAACATCGGTTGGATCCTACTCAACGAGCGCACCGTCGCCCTCGCCGTCCTCGGCATCATCCTCTTCGCCCTGCTTATCGCCGGCGTCGTCCTCAACACCATCTTCCTCGTTCGCGAAGTCCGCCGCAACGAGCGGCAGAACTCCTTCCTCAACGCCGTCACCCACGAGCTCAAAACCCCCATCGCCAGCATCCGTCTCTACCTTGAGACCCTCCAGCGCCGCTCCGCCACCGTCTCTGAAGAGCAGAAGCAGCAGTTCTACACCATCATGCTCTCCGACTCCGACCGTCTCCTTGCCACCGTCGAGCAGGTCCTCAAAGCCGGCGAACTCGGGCAGCGCGCCCGTCACCTGAACCGCACCACCATCGACCTCGAGTCCCTCGTCACAGACTGCATCGCTATCGCCCTCCAACGCCACAACCTCCCGCCGGACGCCATCCTCCTCACCCCCACTCCCGGTGCCGTCCGCCTCCACACCACCGGTATCGTAGAAGACCTTCGCACCGCCATCCTCAACCTGCTCGACAACGCCGTAAAGTACTCCCCTAAGGGCGTCCACGTCCGCTGCTCCCTCGCCATCTACCGCTACACCTCCGTCACCCTGCGCATTACCGACACCGGCCTCGGCCTGCCCCCCACCGAGCTCAAGCGCATCTTCAACCGCTTCTACCGTGTCTCAAGCCGCGACCTGCAGAAGATCAAGGGCACCGGCCTCGGCCTCTTCCTGGTCCGCAACATCGCCCGTCAGCACGGCGGCGACGCTATCGCAGAAAGTCCCGGCCCAGGTCTCGGCACCACCCTTACCCTCACACTACCGCTGGTCAATTCCGATACACCTGCCCCGGTCGCGCGCTAACTTGCACAACGTACAATCGCTACACGCCATGTCCGACTCCCGGATACTTCTGCTCCTCTGGAAACATTTCGCGCTCACCTTCAGCGCCCTGTTGCCTCTCGTTAATCCGCTCGGCTCCGCCCTCATCTTCCTCGGACTCGTAGGCTCGGCTCCCATCAGCGTCTACCGTTCTCTCGCCCGCCGCATCGCGATCAA